>NZ_JALQDH010000047.1:0-227827 GCF_023631365.1 Caballeronia sp. INML2
CCCCCCCCCCCCCCCCCCCCCCCCCCCCCCCGCCCCCCCCCCCCCCCCCCCCCCCCCCCCCCCCCCCCCCCCCCCCCCCCCCCCCCCCCCCCCCCCCCCCCCCCCCCCCCCGAGCCCGAGATTGCGGATGTCCTTCACGAAGGGCGCATCGCGCAACGCGTGCGCGGCGCTTTCGAACTTTTCGGCCTTCGACGCCGCGCGCTCGAACAGCTTGTCGCGCCGATACAGATCGAGCGTCGCGATGGCCGCGGCAGTCGCAACCGGGTGCGCTGAATACGTATAGCCGTGGAACAGTTCGATGGCGTTAGCGGCGCCCGCGTTGACGACCGTGTCGTGCACGTTGCGATGCGCGGCCACAGCGCCCATCGGAATGGTCGCGTTGTTGATCGCCTTGGCCATCGTGATGAGATCGGGCGTCACGCCGAAGTACTCGCTCGCCGTCGCCTTGCCCAGACGCCCGAAGCCGGTGATGACCTCATCGAAAATCAGAAGAATGCCGTATTTCGTGCAGATCTCGCGCAGCTTCTGCAAGTAGCCCTGCGGCGGCACGAGCACGCCCGTGGAACCGGCGAGCGGCTCGACGATCACGGCCGCGATCGTCGACGGATCGTGCAGCGCGACGATGCGTTCCAGATCCTCGGCAAGATGCTCGCCCCATGTGGGCTGCCCTTTCGTGAACGCGTTGTGCGCGAGATCGTGTGTATGCGGCAGATGATCGACCGACGGCAACAGCGCGCCCGAGAACGTCTTGCGATTCGGCGCGATGCCGCCGACCGAAATCCCCCCGAAGCCGACGCCGTGATAGCCGCGTTCCCGGCCGATGAGTCGCGTGCGCTGGCCTTCGCCGCGCGCGCGATGATAGGCGAGCGCGATCTTGAGCGCCGTATCGACCGACTCCGAGCCCGAGTTGGTGAAGAAGATGCGGTCGAGTCCTTCGGGCATCAGATCGGCAACCCTGGTCGCGGCTTCGAATGCGAGCGGGTGACCCATCTGGAAGGTCGGCGCGAAGTCGAGCGTCGAAAGCGCCTTATGCACCGCATCGACGATCTCGTCCCGGCAATGGCCTGCGTTCACGCACCAGAGGCCCGCCGTGCCGTCGAGCACTTCGCGGCCGTCGGTCGAGCGGTAATACATGCCCTTCGCACTTTCGAGCAGGCGCGGCGCGGCCTTGAACTGGCGATTGGCGGTGAACGGCATCCAGAACGACGAAAGGTCATCGATGACGGGGCGAGCATTCATGGCGGGTCTCCTCCTCGGAAAGAACGGTCACTGCACTGTATTCCTCGGCAAAATTGCACGGCATAGACAGTTGAATCACTGCGCTGCCAACTGTGCTGGCAAAATGCTGCGGACTGTATTGGTTGGCGCGCGTCGGCCGCGCTATTCTCGAATCCATGATCGAACTCAAGCTGGAGCGCGGCACGCGGCAGGCGCCGACGCTCGTCGAACAACTTGTGCACGCGTTTTCCACGGCGATCGAAGAGCAGACGCTGCGCGCGGGCGCGCTCCTGCCGTCGGTGCGGCGTCTCGCCGAGGCTGAAAGCCTCAGCACGTTCACGGTGACGGAGGCGTACGGCAGGCTCGTATCGATGGGCCTCGTCACCGCGCGGCGCGGCTCGGGCTATCGCGTGGCCGCGCGCGGGCGCAGCGAACGCGTGCAGGCGGTCGCCTGGCAGCCGCCGAGCCTCACCGCGACGTGGCTTCTCTCGGACGTATTCGCCGATCATTCGGTGCCGATCAAATCAGGCTGCGGCTGGCTGCCTAACGAATGGGTCAACGAGAGCGGCCTGCAACATGCGCTGCGCGCGGTGAGTCGCGTGCCGGCGGCGCGCATCGCGGATTACGGGCATCCGTATGGCTTCGCACCGCTGCGCGAGCGGATCGCGGAGCAGATGGACCGTCACGGCCTGCCGGTCGATGCCGCGACGAACGTGCTGTTGACGGCGGGCGCGACGCAGGCGCTCGATCTCATCGTGCGCACGTTATTGCGTCCGGGCGATGCGGTCGTCGTCGAAGATCCGGGCTACTGCAATCTGCTGCAGATTCTGCGGCTCGCCGGTCTTAAGGTGCATGGCGTGCCGCGCACGGCCGCGGGCATCGATACAGACGTGTTCGAGCGCATCGTCGTCGAGCATCGGCCGAAAGCGGTGTTCCTCAACACGACCTTGCAGAATCCGACGGGCGCGACGTTCGGCATGGCGTCGGCGTTTCGTCTGATGCAGATCGCGGAACGCCACGGCCTGTGGGTCGTCGAGGACGATGTGAACCGCGAGCTCGCGCCGCCCGGCGCGCCCTTGCTCGCGGCGATGGAAGGGCTGAGCCGCGTGCTGTACGTCGGCGGTTTCGCGAAAACGATCACGCCCGCGCTGCGCTGCGGCTATGTCGTCGCTGAACGCGATGTGTTGCGCGAACTGGCGCGCACGAAGATGGCCGTGGGCCTGACGTCATCGGAGGCGACGGAGCGCATCGTCGAGAAAGTGCTGACGGAAGGGCGCTATGCGCGGCATGTGGAATTCGTCGTGGAAAAGCTGAAAGACGCGCATGCGCTCGTGGAGGAGCGCATGGACGCATTGGGCGTCGAGCTGTTCCGGCGTCCGCGTGCGGGACTTTTCGTGTGGGGTGCGTTGCCGATCGATCCCGCAGACGGAAGCGCAGTCGCAACGCGCGCGTTGCAGCACGGCATATGGCTCGCGCCCGGTTCTTATTTCCGTCCCGATGATGCAGAAAGCGCGTGCTTTCGTTTCAACGTCCCGTATTCTCTGGATGATGCGCTTTGGACTTTTCTGGATAAAGCGATTAAGGGTTTTTAGAAGCGGACACGGCGAATCGAATCATCATGTCCGCCCGATTGATCTTATTGCGCGGCTTGAGAAGAAGCCGATGCGGAAACCTGTCCCCGTTGAATCTGTGCGGTGCGTTCCGTATTGCCGAAATCACTGCGACCTTGCGCGGCTTCTTCCGCCGCGAACGTTTGCGCGCTGACGCCACGCTGTGAAGCAGGCGCGCCGGTATCGGGACGATAATGCGGCGCCGGGCCATAGCCGCTTGCGAATGCCGAACCGGCGAAAAGAGAACTCAATGCAATAGCAAAGCCCACTACGAGTCGCTTGTTCACGAGATTGCTCCGTCGAAAATAAGGATGCAGTTGTCTGACAGTAACAACTGCAATCGGAGAGGCGCGTTGTTCGCTACAAAACGCTCCCGACATGCGAACGGAGTGTAGAAGGACTGAGCTGTTTTTTAATCGCACGAAAAGCCAATTGAGTTTTCGCCGATCTCAAACAATGGGATTACGCGGCGGCCAAGCTATGCATTTGCCTGGCCCGCGACGCCGCAAGCTGCGCCCGCAAATGTTCGCAGACATCTTTTCGGCGCACTGCATTGAGCGGATCGCACAGTCGAATGGTGAGTGTCGACGCCTGCGGACGCAGCGCGGGCGGATCATCCGCGTCGGTGTCGGGGGCTTCCCACAGTACGACCGTGAAAGTGCCATCCGAGACTTGCACGACCTGAAAGCGCGCTATATCGATCTTCGTCAGTTCGTGCGATTCGATCGACTGATGCATGGCGTCCTCGGCATTGTCGGCGTGTGTATCTGGATAGACGCAAGCACCATGCCGACGCCAGAAACTTTATGGGCGCGCGGCGCTTGCCGCGCATCCTTCGATTCTTCCGCTCGTTCCTGAATAAAGCTCAAACCGATGACGAGACGCCCGACGCCGGCGCCGCGTCCGCATTGTCCTGCTCAGGCACGGTCGCGGCACTCGGTGCCGCTTTCGCAGCGCGTTTGCGCGGCGCGCTGCGCTTCGCGTCCGCGTTGGCCGCAGACGCTTTTTTCGCAGCAGGCGCCGCAGTTTTTTTCTTCGCCGCCGGCGTGCTCGTTTGCGCTGTCGTGGCTTTCTTCGCAGGCTTTTTAACCGCCGCTTTCTTGCTGGCCGCCTCGGGTTTGACCGGCTTCTCCGCGCCTTCCGCGTCGATCAGAAACTTGCTGCGATCCTTCACGCCGGCTATCCACGCAGGCGGGCGCGCCCAGCCGCTCCATGTTTCGCCCGTCTTCGGATTGCGGTACTTCGCGGGCAGCTTGCCTTTCTTTGCGAGCTTCGTCATCGCTTCGTGGCGACCCGCCGGCGCGGGTAAGGCCACGTGCGGCTTCGCGGCGCGTTTGACCTTCCTGCCGTGCCGGTCGATATCCGCGGTCGTGAGGCCGTGCCTGTCCATCATCGCGCGAATATCGTCGAGCACGGCTTGCGCGCGCTTCGCGATCAATTGCTCGGCCTGCGCCTGCAGCTTCTTCAGTTTCGCCTGCATCTGCTTGAGTGTCGCCATCGCTGTCTCCTCTTTCGTTGCTTGTGGGTTGTTGGGGAGGCGCTAATCGGCGCCCATTCTCGTTTCGTCGACGAACTTCTCGGTTGCATCGTCGATGCGGCGCGACCTGCGTCCCGCAGGACCGTGAACATAAACGGCCTTGACGTTCGCGGATGCGTCCGGCGCGGGCGGCGGCGTCATCAGGTAGCGAGCCTCGCGCGCATGATCGGCCAGTTGCAGGCGCGGATCGAATACCGAGTTGAAGCGCCACAGCATGCGCACGAAATTCGTCTGTCCATGCATCAGCAAGTGCATGGCCTGACCCGCCGCGCCGCGCAATGCGGCCCAGCCCATGTGCTTGCGATTGAGTACTTGCTGCGTGCGCACGAGCTCCGCATAGAACTCGGGCAATGGCAGGCGCGTCGGCAAGACCGAATGCTGAATGTCGTAGAGCCGGTAATCGAGGCTGGTGAGACGCCGCTGTTCGCGCAGCCAGATCTCCGTGCCGGGGTAGGGCGTGTTGACGCTGATGTTCACGATCTCAGGAATATCGAGGCACCATTGCCGCACGGTTTCGAAGCGTTCACGGTCCCATTCGGGATCGGCGATGAGATTGAGCGCGACGGTAATGCCCAGCGAGCGCGCGAATTCGAGCGCTTCGAAATTCTTGTCGAGCGTGATGCGCTTGCGAAACGCTTTCAGTCCTTCGGCGTCGATCGCTTCCATGCCGATAAACATGTACTGCAAACCGAGCGTGCGCCAGAAACGGAAGACGTCCTTGTTGCGCAGGAGCACGTCGCCGCGCGTTTCGAGGTAGTACTTCTTGCGGATGCCGTGCCGCTCGATTGCACGGCCGATCTCCATGCCGTGCTCCGCGTGCACGAACGCGACATCGTCGACGATGAACACGCCCGGCTCGCGTATCGACGCAAGTTCCTTTGCAATGATCTCGGGACTGCGCGAACGATAACTTCGGCCATAGAAAGTCCACGCGCTGCAGAAGGTGCAGTCCCACGGACAGCCGCGTGCGAATTCAATCGATGCGCACGGGTCCAGCGTGCCGATGAAATATTTGCGCCGATGCCGCAGCAGATCGCGCGCGGGCAGCACGTCGTCGAGGCTTTCGACGAAGCGCGGCGGCGGCCCCGAGCCGTCGGTCGTGACCGCGCCGGGAACCGCGAGCAGGTCGCTCTTCGTCGCGGCCGCCTGAAGCAGAGCATTCACCGATGCCTCGCCTTCGCCCTTGAGCACGCAATCGATCGCGCCTTCGGCATGACGCAGGATGTCGCTTGCGGTGAACGATGCGCTATGTCCCCCGACGAACACGAAACAATCGGGCAGCAGCGTCTTCACCGTCCTGGCGAGATCGATGATTTCGGGGATGTTGGCGAGATAGTTGCCGGAGAAGCAGAGCGCGTCGGGGCGCCATGCGCGCACGAGGCGGTCGAAGTCGCGGTGCGTTTCGACTTGCAGATCGATCAGGCGCACATCGTGTCCTGCCTGACGCACGGCCGCCGCCACGGTTTCGAGTCCGAGCGGCTCGAGTCGGAGGAACACGCGGGTGTACATCAGGCCGCTGGGATGAACGGCGAGCACTTTCATGGACTCTCCTCGCGGGAACGAATCACATCGTGCGGATCACATCTCCATTCGGGCGCGGCCTCGTTGTCGGTGTTGGGGCCGTTGTTCCATTCTCAGCCTTCGGAAAAGGAATGCGAAGGCGGTATTCATTCTACTGTCGGCTCGTGCGCAGTGCTCGCTTGCGTGCCGATGCTCATAACTTGATCGCAACGAACGCGGCGGTCTCGTAAGGCACGGTGACTTCATGCTTGCCGCTGAGCTCGGGTTGAGATTCGATCAGCTTGCGCACCGCTGCATCGATTTCGGCGCGCGCTGCTTCAGGCAGTGACGCAATGAAGCTCGTCGAGCGGACGCGACGCACGATCACATCTTCGGGCGAACCCGTATGGCCGAGCGAGAAATGCGTATCGACGAGCGGACCGAAGCCTTCATGCGGAAATGCGTTGCGCCATGCGCCCGTGTAATAGCGCGGGGCGTCGCCTTCGTATCGGTTGACGATGGCATCGAGCTTCGCGACCCACGGCACGCGCGCATCGCGCAGATTCCACACGAGGCCGAGGCGGCCGCCCGGCTTCAGCACGCGATGAATTTCGTCGAGCGCGGCGCGGCTTGCAAACCAGTGAAACGACTGCGCACACACGACCGCATCGACCGATGCGTTCCCGAGCGGCATCGATTGCGCGGTGCCGGCAAGCGCCTCGACATCGGGCAGCGCGGCCGCGAGCCTGACGCGCATCGAATCGACCGGTTCGACCGCGATCACGCGCGCGCCCGTCTGCAGGAGACGCGGCGTGAACTTTCCGGTGCCCGCGCCGAGATCGACGACGCTCGCGCCGGGTTTCAGCCCGAGCGTATCGGTGAGCCAGCCCGCGAGTGCCGGCGGATAGTCGGGCCGCCCGAGCACGTAGCTATCCGCGTTGGCCGTATAGCCTTGCACGGCTGCGCGATGCACAGTCGATCGATCGTTCGCGGGCTGCGTCATCGTCGTTAACTCACGTTATTCGCCGTAGATATCGAAGTCGAAGTACTTCCGCTCGATGCGCTTGTAGGTGCCGTCCTTGATCATCGCGGCGATGGCGCCGTCGAGCTTTTCCTTCAGGTCGGTGTCTTCCTTGCGCAAGCCGATGGCCGTGCCGGGCCCGAAGATCGCGCTGTCTTCCAGTGCGCCGCCCGCGAAGCCGTAGGGCTTGCCGCGCGGCGTCTCGAGAAAGCCGCGTTCGGCCTGTACGGCATTTTGCAGCGACGCGTCGAGGCGGCCGGCGAGCAGATCCTGATAGACCTGATCCTGATCCGCATAGGACACGACCTTCACGCCCTTCGCGCCCCAATGCGCCTTCGCGTACGTTTCCTGCATCGAGCCTTGCTCGACGCCGACCGTCTTGCCCGCAAGCGAATCCGCCGTCGGCTGGATGTTCGAATCGCGTCTGGCGACGAGGCGCGTGGGCACATGAAAGAGCTTGCTGGAGAACGCGATCTGCTTGACGCGCGCGGGTGTCATCGACATCGTGGAGAGCACGCCGTCGAACTTGCGCGATTTGAGGCCGGGAATCATGCCGTCGAATGCATTTTCGACCCACACGCATTTCGCGTTGAGACGCCGGCAGAGTTCATTGCCGACATCGATGTCGAAGCCGACCAGCGTGCCGTCTGGTGCTTTCGATTCGAAAGGCGGATAACTTGCATCGACACCGAAGCGGATAGTCGACCATTCTTTTGCATGCACTCCGATCGACACGGCCAGCATCGAACCCAACAACACCGTCAACAGCCTCTTCACGATAGTCCCTTCTTTCCATGAGTATTTGAGCGGAGGCGGCTTTAAGCCGCCGCTGACGATTATAGAGGCGTGCGTGCAGCGCAAAAAAGAAAAACGGCCGCGAAGAGGTCGCGGCCGTTCGAAGCGAAAGTTATAGCGTTGTTGTCAGCGCTTATCCTGCACGCACTTCGACGCGGCGCGGACGGGCTTCCTCGCGACGCGGAATCGTCAGCCTGAGGACGCCGTTGGTGAGATTCGCGTCGATCTTCGTCGTGTCGAAGTCGTCGCTCACCGTGAAGGCGCGTGCGAAACGCGGTGCGCGCAATTCAGCATGATGCACACGCACCGCGCCTTGCACGGGCAGCTCCGCTTCGGCTTCGATGGTGAGGCGGGCATCGTGCACCTTGACGTCGAGCTTCTCGCGCGACACGCCGGGAAGATCGGCCCAGAGCGTGATGCCGTGGCTATCCTCGACGATATCGACCGCCGGCGTCACCGTTGCGCGGCGCACCGCGTCTTCGTTCTTGCGCGCCACTTCGTTCGTGCCTTGCGGGGCGACTTGCGTATTATCGGTCATGATGTTTTCCCTCTTACTGAATGGTGATCGCGCGCGGCTTCGACGCTTCGCGCTTGCCGATGGTGATGGACAGCGTGCCGTTCTCATAGCGCGCTTCGACCTTGTCGGCGTCCGCATTTTGCGGCAACTCGATCACGCGGCGGAAACTGCCGTTGAAGCGTTCTTTTGCATAAGTGCGGGCGCCTTCCACTGTTGCTTGCGCCTTGCGCTCGCCACTGATGGTGAGCGTGCCTTTGTCGACGGTCACATCGAGCGAAGCGGGCTCGACGCCCGGCGCAAACGCGACGATGTGAATCGCATCATCCGTGCTGCCGATGTTCAGACGAGGGAAAGCATCCGCACGGCTCGAACGAATGCTGGAAGGAAGATTGCCGAAGAGCGAGGACACCTGCCGTTGCATGCGATCCAGCTCCGAAAAAACGTCGCCGCCAAAATAAAAGTCACTCATGGTCCAGTCTCCGATATGCGGCCCAACGTGGCCGGCAGCAGGAAGTTGAAACGACAGCGCGGTTATCGCTGCCTGTGCATTCAAAGTAGGAGCGAAGGCTATCGTTTCAATACCGGAGCGCTATGTTTCCAGTGCAATTTTTTTTCGCGTGGCGGCTCTTGAAAGGCGTCGAAGTGTTCTTATTTCGATCCGAATGCGCGCTTCAGTTTGACGCCAGATCGCCCTGGTAGTAGCCGGCGAAACGTGCGAACTGTCGTTCGGCATCAGTGATATCCACCCCTTCCTTGAGCACCGCGCTCGAAAACCCCGTCCGCTCCATTTGCACGAGTTGATCGATCAACACGTCGCCGGTTGCGCGCAAGTCCCCTTCGAAACCCAGACGCCGACGCAGCAGATAAGCCTGGCTATAAGCGCGCCCGTCGGTGAAGTGCGGAAAGTGCAGTTCGATGCGATCTATCTCCGCGAAACGATCTTTCAGCGATCGGGGATCGTCGTCGTTTGCGAGGATCGCGACACGTTCGTTCGTATCCGCGTCGCGATCCTGATGCGCGAGAATGCGCATGCGTCGAATGTCGTTCATGCCGTCTCCTCGTCGTTCGTTCGGGCTGCATGGGCTGCGGCCTTGAAGGGTTCGAGGCCTACTCGGCGCACGGTGTCGATGAAGCGCTCATGGCGCTCGCGCGTGTCGCGATAAGTCGTGAGAATCGCCTCGATCACATCCGGCACTTCGGCTGCGCTGAACGACGGGCCGATCACCTTGCCGGGCTGCGCCGTGCCGCTCGCCGCGCTGCCGTCCGATCCGCCGAGGGTGAGCTGATACCACTCGCGTCCGTCCTTGTCGACGCCGAGCACGCCGATATGCCCGCTGTGATGATGCCCGCACGAGTTGATGCAGCCGCTGATATGCAGATCGATTTCGCCGATATCGTCGAGCTCGTCGAGATCTTCATAGCGCTCGGTAATCGCCTGCGCGATCGGCAGTGAACGAGCATTCGCGAGCGCGCAGAAGTCGCCGCCGGGACACGCGATCATGTCGGTGAGAAGCTGCACGTTCGCGCTCGCCAAGCCCGCTTCGCGCGCGGCTTGCCATAGCGCGAATAGCTCGTTTGCACGCACCCAAGGCAGCACGACATTCTGCGTGTGCGTGACGCGCGCTTCGCCTGCCGAGAAGCGATCGGCGAGATTCGCGACGATGTCGAGCTGGTCCGCGCTCGCATCGCCCGGTGCTTGCAACAGCCGCTTGAACGACAGCGTCACGATGCGCAGCGCGGGGTCCTTATGCCGCGCCACGTTGCGTTGCAGCCAGCGCGCGAAGAGCGGATGGGCGTCCGGGTCGATGTCATCGAACGTTGTAAGCGGCGCATTCAACGCGGGCGGCACGAACGACGCACTCACGCGGTCGAGTTCCGTCTGCGAGATGAGATGCGGCGCGCCGTCGTGCTCGACGATCTGCCGGAACTCTTCGTCGACATCGTCGATATAGCGCTGGCCCTCGGCTTTCATCAGAATCTTGATCCGCGCCTTGTACTTGTTATCGCGGCGTCCGTAGCGGTTATACACGCGCACGATCGCCTCGATGTAGTTCATGATGTGCCGCCACGCCAGAAACTCCCGCATCAACGTGGCGATGACCGGCGTGCGCCCCATGCCGCCGCCCGCGCTCACGCGAAAGCCGAGCTCGCCGCTATCGTTGCGCACGAGTTGCAGGCCGACGTCGTGCCACGCGGTCGCCGCACGATCCTCGCTCGCACCCGTGATCGCAATCTTGAACTTGCGCGGCAGAAAGGCGAATTCGGGATGCAGCGTCGTCCATTGCCGCATGATCTCGGCGAACGGACGCGGATCGGCCACTTCGTCGGGCGCGACGCCCGCGCGTTCATCGCAGGAAATGTTGCGAATGCAATTACCGCTCGTCTGAATACCGTGCATGTCGACGGTGGCGAGCAGGTCCATCACGTCGGCGGATTTGTCGAGCGGGATCCAGTTGAATTGCACGTTGGTGCGCGTCGTGAAGTGCGCGCAATGCGTCGGCAGGCGTTCGGTCCCGAGCTTGCGCTGAGCCTCGCTGGCGGCGCGATAGACTTCGGGATCGGGATTGTCGTATTCGCGGGCGATGCGCGCGAGCATCCGCAATTGCGCGCTCGACAGCTCGCCGTAGGGCACGGCCACGCGCAGCATCGGCGCATGGCGCTGCACGTACCATCCGTTTTGCAGGCGCAGCGGACGGAACGCATCTTCGCTCAGACGGCCGTCCTGCCAGCGCTCGAGCTGATCGCGGAACTGCGAGGCGCGGCTCCTCACGAAGGATTTGTCGAACTCGGTGTATTGGTACATGGAAGCAGCGGCATGGCGGAAAGAAGGCCAACGATAGAGGGCGTCGCCGCATTCCGAAAGCAGCAGTTGCGATGAATTCGACGGTAGCAGTCAATGCCACGCGCCGTTCTGCTACCGCCGAATACACCGCATCTGCTGCTGTTTTTCACATGACGCGGCGCGCAACATCGATGCATGAAAGATCGATTCGGACCCACGTGAAGGAGCCGCTCATGGAACTCTTGAAGATGATGCGCATCGTGTTTTGGAGCTTTTTCGGCGTGCGCAAGCGCGCGTCGCACAACGCCGATTTCGCGCATGTGAAGCTGCCGCTCTTGCCGGTCATCGCCGTGATGCTCGCGGGCGCGTTCGGTTTGACGCTGCTGACGGTCGCGAAGCTCGCCACGGGCATCGCGCACTGATTGCGCGGCGCGCAGCGCGTCCCGCTCTTACAATGGCGATCGGATGATTGCCATGAGCGAGGATCGGGACCATGAAAGTATGCGTATATGGCGCGGGCGCCATCGGTGGATGGATCGGCGTGAAGCTCGCGCAGGCGGGCTGCGATGTCGGCGTGGTCGCACGCGGCGCGACGCTCGACGCGTTGAAGAAAGAAGGGCTGCGGCTCGTCGAGACCGATGCGACGCATACGGTGAAGGTCGCGGCAAGCGCCGAACCCACGGATCTCGGCGCGCAGGATCTCGTCATCGTGGCGGTGAAGGCGCCCGCGATGGAATCCGTCGCCATGCATATCGCGCCGCTGCTTTCAAGCGACACGACCGTGCTGACCGCGATGAACGGCGTGCCCTGGTGGTTCTGCGACGGTCTCGGCGAGCCTTTCGCGGGCAAGCGCCTCTCGTCGGTCGATCCGCACGGCACGATCGCCGCGGCGATTCCAGGCGCGCAGACGGTCGGCTGCGTCGTGCATGCTAGCTGCTTCGTCGAAGCGCCGGGCGTCATCCGGCATCGTCAGGGCAGAGGCCTGATTCTCGGCGAAGCGACGGGCGCGCCCACCGCACGCACCGAATCGCTCGTGTCGCTCTTCTCGAAGGCCGGCTTCGACGCCACGCTCTCCACGCAGATTCAACGCGACGTCTGGTTCAAGCTGTGGGGCAACATGACGATGAACCCCATCAGCGCGATCACCGGCGCGACCACCGACCGCATCCTGAGCGACGATCTCGTGCGCGGCTTCGTGACGAACGTCATGCTCGAAGCGAAGGAGATCGGCGCGCGCTTCGGCATTCCCATCGACCAGGATCCGGAAGATCGTCACGCCGTCACGCTCAAGCTCGGCGCGATGAAAACGTCGATGTTGCAGGACGTCGAGGCAGGCAAGGCGGTCGAGCTCGATGCGCTTGTCGCCTCGGTGCGCGAGCTGGGCGCGATAACCGGCGTGCAGACGCCGTTCACCGATGCCCTGCTGGGCCTCGCGCGCCTGCACGCGCGCACGCTGGGCCTCTATCCGGCGGCGTGAGCCTTTACGCCACGACGATACGCAGCGGGTCCGCGGCCGCGAACGCTTCGGCCCGCTCCGCGCTCGGCGGATAAATCCACTCGGTGTTGATGCGCGTCTTCAGTTCCTTTGCCTGCGCGCCAGACATCTTCACTTCACGCTCCCAGCCTTCCGTATAGACCGCGCCCCACGGTCCCAGATCGAGACACGTCACGTATTTCGGCTGGCTGTAGGGGATCGGCGCTTCGCCCAGCAGGTCCGCTGCAACATTGTGGCCCGCCGATCGGCCGAGGTTCATCGCGTGCTGACAGGACATCATCGCGTGATTGCCGTCGTCGTCGGTGGCGGCGTAGGCGACGTCGCCCGTGGCATAGACCGTGTCGACACCCAGCACGCGCAGATTGCGATCCACATGCAGACGCCCCAGCGCGTCGCGCTCGGCGGGAATGTGCGCGGTCAGCGCGCTCGCGCGCACGCCGGCGGTCCAGATCACCGTGCTCGCTTCGATGCGCTCGCCTTCGGACGTGATGAGGCCGTCCGCATCGACCGATGTCACCGCCGCGCCGAGCCGCCACTGCACGCCGAGCGCCTCGAGCGCCTCGACGATGACCGGACGCGGACCCGCGCCCAGGTCCGGACCGATTTCCTTGTCGCGCTCGACAATGATGACCCGCACCTTCGCGTTCTCGCCGAGCGCCGCGCGCAGGCGCGCGGGCATTTCCGCCGCCGTTTCGATGCCCGTGAAGCCGCCGCCGGCGACGACCACCGTGTTGCGCGCGAGCGTGTCGGGCTGCGTCGCGAGGGCCTTGATATGCGCTTCGAGCGCGGCGGCTTCATCGACCTGATCGACGCTGAACGCGTGCTTTGCAAGCCCCGGAATCTGCGGGCGGAACAGGCGGCTGCCCGTCGCCAGAACGAGTCGGTCGTAGTTTATCGACGACGGCGTGCCGTGCGCGCCGAGCACGTCGACTTCGGAGCGCTCGACGTGAATGCGCTCCACCGTACCCTGAATGAATCTCACGCCCGTGGACGCGAAAATGTCCAGAAGCGGCGCCTTCATGCCCGCTGCATTTTCTTCATACAGACGCGGACGCACGTGCAGATGCGGCTCCGGCGCGACCAGCACGACTTCGATATCTGTGCGGCCGTGCTGATCGATAAGGCGCGCGGCGGACAGGGCGCTCCACATGCCGGCGAAGCCGGCTCCGACTACCAGAATGCGCTTGGACATTTCGATGCTCCGTGGATTTCGATATTGGGGTCGTTCGACGGACGGTTATCGTCGTCATCGATTAACTGCGATTTTATGAGTCGTAGTTAATCGAGGCAAGAAAATTTTCCGGCGCGTGTCAAAATGTCTCAGGTTAGAGGATCGGAATTCGAGGTAAGCGAGTTCCAGACATCAGAACGTTGATCTGGGACAAGGCAAGGCGCAGTTGGAAAGCGGAAAAGCCGCGAAAGCCGAAGGAGTCCGCCGTCGCGCTAAGCTAAAGGCACGCAACGAAACGTCAGAGGAAGGTCATGGATCAGCACGACCAGCAAGAAGGCACAAGCGAACTCGTCCGGATGCGCGACATGCTGCGCGAGTTCGTCAGCGAGCGGGACTGGAGCCGCTTTCACTCGCCGAAAAACCTCGCGGCGGCGTTGTCCGTCGAGGCGAGCGAATTGCTTGAACCGTTCACGTGGCTCGCCAGCGGCGACAAGGCCGAGCTCGACGAAGCGAAGCTACGAGCGATCCGTCACGAAATGGCGGACGTGCTCGCTTATCTCGTGATGCTCGCGGACTCGCTCGATGTCGATTTGCATCGGGCGCTGATCGAGAAAATGGCGCTGAACCGGTCGAAGTATCCGGTACACAAAGTAAAGGGCGACGCGCGCAAATACACCGAGTACGACGAGTGAGCGGCCTTCGCGAAAGCTTCTGGCGCGCAACGCGCCCGGGCGGTTAAGCTTGGGTTCGCCCCGTTCCCCTGGAGGATTGTTGATGGACTTTTCGCTCTCGCCCGAACTCATCGATCTGCAGGCGCGCGTGCGCGCTTTCATCGCGGAAGAAATCATGCCCTTCGAGCGCGATCCGCGTTGCACGCCGCATGGCCCGAACGAGGCGCTGCGCGCCGAGCTGGTCGCGAAAGGGCGCAAGGCGGGGCTGTTGTCGAGTCACGTTTCGCCTGAATTCGGCGGCCTCGGCCTGAATCACGTCGCCAAGGCCATTCTGTTCGAAGAAGCGGGTTATTCGCCGCTCGGCCCTGTCGCACTGAACATTGCTGCGCCCGACGAAGGGAACATGCATCTGCTCGAGGCTATCGCCACGCCGCAGCAGAAGGAACGCTGGCTGCGTCCGCTGGCTGCGGGCGAGATCCGCTCGTGTTTCTGCATGACCGAACCGCCGCCGGGCGCGGGCGCCGATCCCGCGATGCTGCAGACCACGGCGGCGCAGGACGGCGACGAATACGTGATCGATGGACGAAAGTGGTTCATCACGGGCGCAGAAGGCGCGGCGGTCGCGATCATCATGGCGAAATTCGCCGACGGCCCAGCGACGATGTTCCTCGCCGATATGTCGAGCCCGGGCATCGTCATCGAACGTGCGATGGATTCGCTCGACACGTGCTTTCCCGGTGGCCACGGCGTCGTGCGCTTCGAGGGCTTGCGCGTGCCGAAAGCGAACGTACTGGGCGAGCCGGGTGAAGGGTTTCGTTATGCGCAAGTGCGGCTCTCGCCCGCGCGTCTCACGCACTGCATGCGCTGGCTCGGCGCCGCGCGGCGCGCGCACGATGTCGCGACGGCGTATGCGCGGCAGCGTCAGGCGTTCGGCCGTGTGTTGGGCGAGCACGAAGGCGTCGGCTTCATGCTCGCGGACAACGAAATGGATCTGCACGTGACGCGCCTCGCCATCTGGCACTGCGCATGGGTGCTCGATCAGGGCGTGCTCGGCAAGCACGAGTCGAGCATCGCGAAGGTGGTGTCATCGGAGGCGCTGTGGCGCGTCGTCGACCGCTCGGTGCAGGTGCTCGGCGGTCAGGGCGTCACGCATGAAACCGTCGTCGCGCGGATTTTCGCGGACATGCGCGCGTTCCGGATCTACGACGGTCCGTCGGAAGTGCATCGCTGGAGCATCGCGCGGCGCATTCTGCGCGGGCAAAAGCCGCGCCCCGAATCCGCCTGACGAATGCGGCTCACTGCACCGTGTTTTCGCCGCGAGCCTGGCGCTGCGCGATGATGCGGCTCGCGCGCAACGCATTGTCGGGATAATTCAGCCAGTCATTCGGATCGTAGCCGGCCGAGCGCCAGAGCAGGAAATCCTGCTGGACCTGCGCGCGGGTTTTCGGCGCGTTCGGATCACTGGTTTGCGCCTGCGGTTGCGCGAGCGCGGAGGCCGCGCAGCACAACGCTAGCGCGCCGACGATGAAACGGGGGATGGATGACATGACAGAACCCTCACACCGCATGACACGGCGATTTCATTCTAGGTGACACGACGCTAACGTGCAGGGCACCGTTCTGGTGACGCCCCATACATGACGGTTCGCGTACGGCTGCGTGATATCCGATATGTCGTGTATTGACGATGCGCCCTATACTCGATCTTTCCGGGCACGGACTTCCCGGCGCAAAAACCGAGCCGCCGCCCGAGCCGATTAATACAAGACGACAAGGCCGCAGTCATGAGCACTTCGAGCGTCGCCGTGACCAGCAGTTTTCCGGAGATGGATGAACTGAAGGCGATTCGCATCGCGGGCGGCGCGCGCTTCGCGTGGCGCACGATCGGCGAAGTGCAGGCGCGCCGTCAATCGTTTCCAATTTTGACCGCGTCGATCGGCTCGGACGATCCGCAAGCGCCCGCGATCGGCTTTTTCGGCGGCGTGCACGGGCTGGAATGCATCGGCACGCAGCTCGTCCTCGAATACATGCGTGCGCTTTTGCGCCGCCTCGAATGGGATGAGACGCTGCATCATCAGTTGCGCGCGATCCGTCTCGTCTTCATGCCGATCGTCAATCCCGGCGGCATGTTCGCGCGCACGCGCGCGAATCCGAACGGCGTCGACCTGATGCGCAACGCGCCGCAAAGCGCCGAGGGACGCGTGCCGTTTCTCGCGGGCGGCCAGCGCATCGGGCCGTGGCTGCCGTGGTATCGCGGGCCTCTCGACGGTCGCATGGAAGTGGAGAGCGCGGCGCTGCTTTCCGTCGTCGAGGAGCAACTGATGTCGCGGCCGCTCAGTTTCGCGCTCGATTGTCATTCGGGTTTCGGCTGGGACGACAGCATCTGGTTTCCCTACGCGCGCACCGAGCGCCAGATGGCGCATCTGCCGGAAATGTTCCTGCTGAAGACGATGTTCGAGGCGTCGTATCCGCATCACGGCTACGCATTCGAGCCGCAGAGCCATCAATACCTGTTGCACGGCGACCTGTGGGATTTCGCGTATGACCGCTCCCGCGCGCCCAGCATTTTTCTGCCGATGACGCTCGAACTCGGCTCGTGGCGCTGGATTCGCAAGAATCCGATGCAGCTGTTCTCGCGCCTCGGCATCTTCAATCCGATCAAGGCGCATCGCACGCGGCGCGTGCTGCGGCGCCATCCGAACTTCTTCGATTTCCTCACGCGCGCCGCGTTCTCGTCGCGGCGGTGGCTGCCGAGCGGCGAATGCCGCGAGGACGTGCTGCGGCGCGCGCGCGAGCACTGGCAGCGCACGGGCGCATCATGAGCGATTGGGTGCTCCTGCGCGGTCTCACGCGCGAAGCGCGTCACTGGGGCGCGTTCGATGAAGCGCTCGTCGCACATGGGGTCGTCGGCGCGGGCGAGCGTGTCGTGTGTGTCGATTTGCCGGGCAATGGCGCCGAACATGCACATACGGCGCCGGTTTCCGTCGTCGCGATGATGGACTTCGTGCGCGAGCGCGCCGTGGCGCTGAAGGTGCGCCTGCCGTGCCGCGTGCTCGCGATGTCGCTCGGCGGGATGGTCGCGACCGCGTGGGCCGAACGACATGCGGACGAGATCGAGCGGCTCGTGCTCATCAACACCAGCATGCGCCCGTTCGCGCGCCTGCCCGAACGCCTGCGTCCCGCCGCATGGCCGATGCTCGCCCGCATCGCGATCACATGGACGCAGCCCGAACGATGCGAGGCGATGATTCTCGTGCTCACATGCAATCGCAACGACATGCGCGACGCGGATATCGCGCGCTGGGCATGGCTGCGGCGCACGCATGGCGCGAGCGCGGCGGGCGCGCTGCGTCAACTTGCGGCGGCTGCGCGATTTCGCGCGGGTGACGAACGGCCGCAATGTCCGGTGCTGCTGCTGTCGTCGGCGGCTGACCGGCTCGTCGATCCGGTATGCTCTGCGCGCATCGCGAAACAATGGCGCGCGCCGCACCGGGTGCATCCGTGGGCCGGCCACGACCTGCCGCACGACGATGCCGACTGGACGTGCAACGCGATCGCCGTATGGCTCGGCGAGCATGAACGCACGCGTGACATTCGCGCGGCAAGCGCATGATTTCGACAATCAAGACCCCATGAAACCGCCCATCGTCAATCTCGATACGCTCGATCCTCAACCGCTGCCGCCCGAGTTCGCGCCGACCGGCGCCGCCGCCGAACGCTATGCGCCGCGCATCGCGCGTATCGGCGGCATGCTCGGCGCGAGGAAGCTCGGCTATAGCCTCATCGTGCTCGAACCGGGCAAGCGTGCGTTTCCGTTGCATCATCATCGCGTGAACGAGGAGATGTTTTTCGTCATCGAAGGCGAGGGCGAAGTGCGTGTCGGCCAAGAGACGCATGCGATTCGCGCGGGCGATGTCATCGCCTGTCCGCCGGGCGATTCCGAAACGGCGCATCAGATCGTCAACACGGGCGCGCAGGCGTTGCGCTACCTTGCGATCAGCACGATGCAATCGCCTGAAGTGGTCGAATATCCGGACACGGGCCGCCAGGCCGTGCTGGTCGCGGATGAACCCGGCGTGAAAGGCCTGCGCGCGGTTTTTCGCGCCAGCGATTCGCTCGGTTACTGGGACGGCGAGTGAATGCCGCATACGCCGCCTCCTCGATGAGTACTGCACGCAACGATCGGCACTTCCGCGCTAAATCCCGTTACTGCCTCTAAAGCATGTGCGATTCCGGCCACGCTTAGGGAAAGCTCGTGTTGCAACGCAGCATCGCATTGCGTATGCTGTTCCTGGCGGGGGCATGAGTCTCCGCTTTCATCGAGACATCGACACGAACAATCAAACGCCGGAAAACACAGAGCGTTCATCGGGCAGGACCGGTAAGCATTACGGATCTCCGCCTGAAGGAGCCGCACATATGGAACTGACCACATCGTCGAAACCGACTCTGCATATCTTCCAACAGGAAGGCGGGTGGCATTGGGGCATCACCGTCGAACGGGCGGCGGGAGGCGGAATGAAGGTCGTTGCGTATAGCGACGAAGGCTTCGATTCCGAGGAAGCAGCGCGCGAGGACGGCGAGCACGTCTTGCGCTCGGAAGACTGGCGTTCGCGCCAGAGTTTCAGCCGTAGCGAACGGCGTCAAGGGTGTACCTGATCGGGGCGAAACACGTTCGCCTCGATGTTCCCCCGCCGTTCTGTCCATCCCACGTTGTATCCATCCCTCGCTGCATCTTTCCCCTGCATCAGAAACGCGCGACACTGAATGCACCTGCATTTCGAGAAGACGTGCCATATGTCGTCCGTTCCCTGTCCGTCTCACGCCACGCCTGACGATCCTCGCTTCGCCATACGCCGCATGACAGCGCGCCATGCCGCCATCGCACTCGACTGGGCCGCGACCGAAGGATGGAATCCGGGCCTCGACGACGCCCGCGCTTTCTTCGCCGCCGACCCGCAGGGCTTCTTCGTGGGCACATGGGACGGCGTGCCGGTCGGCTGCATCTCCGCGGTCGCATACGGCGATGCCTTCGGTTTCATCGGCCTGTATATCGTGTGTCCGCAATGGCGCGGCAAGGGCTTCGGCATGCGCTTGTGGAACGAAGGCATGCGCTATCTCGGCGCGCGCAACATCGGGCTCGATGGCGTGCTCGCGCAGCAGCCGAACTATCGCAAATCAGGCTTCGTGCTCGCGTATCGCAACGTGCGCTACGAGGGCGTCGCGCCGGCGCATGAAGAGCCGGTCGATGGCGTGACGATCGTCGACGCGCCCGCCGTGCCTTTCGATAGCCTGCTCGACTACGACACGCGCATGTTTGCGTGCGAGCGTGCGGCGTTCCTGCGCGCGTGGCTGTCCCAGCCGAAAAAAGACGCACGCGCTCTCGTCGCGCTCGATGGCGACGCGATATGCGGGCTCGCCGTGATACGGCGTTGCGGCGCGGGGCACAAGATCGGTCCGCTCTTCGCCGACGATCTCACGACTGCGCGCGCGCTCTATCGCGCACTCGTGTCCGCGCTGCCGGGCGAAACCGTGTTTCTCGACGTGCCCGAGAGCAATCCTGCGGCGGTTGCGCTCGCCGTCGAGCACGACATGAAGAGCGTCTTCGAAACGGCGCGCATGTACACGCGCGCGGCCCCGAGCGTGCCGCTTGCGAATGTTTTCGGCGTGACGACTTTCGAACTCGGCTGAAAACCCGACGACCGCGATCAGGCAGGCGGCGTGCCCTCGTGGAAGAAGGTCTTCAACTGCGAACGCAGCTCGGGCGAGTCGGTGTGCTGATGCACGGCGACCGCGTGCTGCACGGCCGCTTCCATCAGTTCCTCCTCGGAGTCGGCGGAAAGAGCGATGCTGCACTTCACATCGCTCGGGCATTCGCGGCAATCGATGTACTTGCGTGTCATGGCATCCTCCTCGCATGAGACGCTGATCAAAGTATAGGCGGCGTGCCGGCGTTTGCACGCGCGCGCGCACTCCGGTAACGTGTGACGTCTGTGCCACTCGCGAGACCGCGCATGAGCCACGATCATCCTCATCATCACGAACACGAACCCCACGGCAGCGCGTTGCCGGAGATGGACTTGCGCGTGCGCGCGCTCGAATCGCTGCTGGTCGAGAAGGGCTATGTCGATCCGCAGGCGCTCGACGTCTTCGTCGAGACTTACGAGCACAAGGTCGGCCCGCGCAACGGCGCGCGCGTCGTTGCGAAGGCGTGGCGCGATCCGGCGTTTCGCACGTGGCTGCTCGACGACGCCACCGCCGCCATCGCGTCGCTTGGCTACACCGGGCGGCAAGGCGAGCACATGGTCGCGCTCGAGAACACGGAGAACGTACATAACATGGTGGTTTGCACGCTGTGCTCGTGCTATCCGTGGTCCGTGCTCGGGCTGCCGCCTGTCTGGTACAAGTCGGCGCCATATCGCTCGCGCGCGGTGATCGATCCGCGCGGCGTGCTGAAGGATTTCGGCGTCGAATTGCCTGAACATGTCGAGTTGCGCGTGTGGGATTCGACCGCCGAAGTGCGCTATCTCGTCGTGCCGATGCAACCCGCCGGCACGGATGATCTCGACGAAGACGCGCTCGCCGATCTCGTCACGCGCGATTCGATGATCGGCACGGGCCTCGCGCTTGCGCCATCGCGGGCAACGGGAGCATCGGCATGAACGCGGCGCACGATATGGGCGGCATGCAGGCGTTCGGTCCTGTTGAAATCGATGCCTGCGACGCGCCGGGCGCATCGCCTTTTCATGCGGAGTGGGAGCGGCGGGTTCTGGCCGTCACGCTCGCGATGGGCGCAACGGGCCAATGGAACATCGACACGTCGCGGGCCGCGCGCGAAAGCCTTCCGCCCGCGCAATATCTCGGCAGCAGCTATTACGAAATCTGGTTCGAGGGCTTGAAGAAGCTGCTGATGGCAAAAGGACTCGCGAGCGCGGACGAAATCGCGAGCGGCCGTTCGCACTGTGCCGCGAAGCCGAACGTGCGCGTGCTGAAGGCCGCGGACGTGAGCGCGGCGCTGTTGCGCGGCGCGCCGGTCGAGCGGCCGGCGACATCGCCCGCGCGCTTTGCCGTCGGCGATGAAGTTCGCACGAAGCTGATGAATCCGCCGACGCACACGCGTCTGCCGCGCTATTGCCGGGGCAAGCCCGGGCGCATCGTCGCGGTGCGCGGCACGCACGTCTTTCCCGATGAAAACGCGCTCGGCCACGGCGAGCATCCGCAGTGGCTCTATACCGTGCGTTTCGATGCGAAAGCATTGTGGGGACCGGACACGACTGCGTCCTCGGTGTGTGTCGATTGCTGGGAACCTTATCTCGATGCCGCGCGCGCGTGACATGACCTCGAACGAACCCAAGCTGCAGGCGTTGCGCGCCGTTTTGCCCGAATTGCCTTTCGATGACAACGGCCCGGTGTTTCGCGCACCGTGGGAAGCGCAGGCCTTCGCGATGACGCTCGCGCTGTACGAGCGCGGCGTGTTCACGTGGAAGGAGTGGGCGCACGCGTTGAGTGTCGCGATCAGGGACGCGCAGGCGGCGGGCGATCCCGACCACGGCGATACCTACTACACGCACTGGCTGAGCGCGCTCGAACGCCTCACGGCCGAGAAGGGCTGCGTGAGCGAGGAGACGCTCGCACGCCGGCGTGTCGAATGGGACGAGGCCGCGCGCGCGACGCCGCACGGCCAGCCGATCGTTCTGAAGCGCACGCAGGGACTGCCGCCCGCGACGCTCGACGCGTATCGCGCGGCGATCTATCGCATCGCAGTGCAGCCGGGCATCGACATGAAAGTCGGTGTCGCGAATGCAGGGGCGGCGTCGTTGCTGGCGAAACATGATGTCGCGAGCGCGGTGTTCGTCACGGCGTCCAATCCGTTCGGCCAGGTGCTCGCGCCCGAAGAAAACGCGGCGCGCCAGCGCAGGCTGATCGAGCGCGTCGGGCAGTCGAGGTTGCGCGCGCTGCCGGGCGAAGGCATCGATCCGACGAACGAGTGGGTGGCCGAATCGAGCCTCTTCGTGCTCGGCGCGACGCACGAGACCGCCGATGCGCTGATGACCGAGTTCGCGCAAAACGCCGTCGTGTACGTCGATCGCGCGGGCCTGCCGCAATTGCTGCTGCATCCGTACTTTCGCTGAAACCCATCCACGAGGAGAAACTCATGCCGCTCGTTCGCATCGATCTGCAAAAAGGCAAGGACAGCGCGTATCGCACCGCCATCGGCGACGTGGTGTACGACGCGATGCGCACGACGCTCGACGTGCCCGAGAACGATCGCTTTCAGATCGTCGCCGAGCATGGTGCGGGGGATTTCATCGTCGATCGCACGTATCTCGGCATCAGCCGCACCGATGATTGCGTCGTGATTCAGGTCACGCTCAACGAAGGGCGCGATGTCGTGAAGAAAAGCGCGTTTTACAAGGCCGTCGCCGATGGCCTGCACGAACGCCTGAAACTTCGGCGCGAGGACGTATTCATCAGTCTCGTCGAGGTGAAGAAGGAGAACTGGTCCTTCGGCAACGGCGAGGCGCAGTACGCACCGAAATGACCGAAGCGACGATTCCCTTCGGCATTGCGCCGGTGCCGCTTCCCGCCGACACGCCCGCGGACGTGCACGTGTGGCGGGTTCAGATCGACTTCTCGGTGCCGATCGACGGCGCGCCCTACGCCGTGATGAACGCGAGCGAGCGCGCTCGCGCCGCGCGCTTTTTGCGTCATGCGGATGCCGCGCGTTTCGGCGCGGTGCGCTGCGCGTTGCGGCATGTACTCGCCGCCGCAACGGGCGGGGATGCCGCAGGCCTCGTGTTCGACGCCGACGACCGGGGCCGCCCGTTTCTCGCGCAACCGGACGCACCGGATTTCAACGTGTCGCACTCGGGCGCGTATGGCCTGATCGCGGTATCGCGGGCAAGGCGGGTGGGCACCGACATCGAAGAAGCCCGCGCGACGTTTCAATGGCGCGAGCTGGCGCCCGCCGTGCTGGCGGATTCGGATCGCCGCGAAATCGACGCACTGCCCGACGAGTCCGCCCGAAGCGCTGCCTTCTTCGACTGCTGGACGGCCAAGGAGGCGGTGCTGAAGGCGCACGGCGACGGCATCGGCGGCGGGGCGATCGCGATGGACCGTTTCCCGGTGCTGCCGCGCGATGGCGTTCGCTATGCGCTCACGCGCGATGCGGGCGTGTTCGAAGCGGTTGCGCTGCATGCGCCTGCCGGGTACGCCGCCGCGCTCGCCTGGTCATATTGATGCGATGCAGCGATGCTCACGCCACTCTGGCGCGCGCGAGGTCGCGATGGGTGAGATAGAGCCGCAAGTCGAATTCAATCTGATGGTAGCCCGGCTGCATCAGCTCGCACAGCCGGTAGAAGGCCTTGTTGTGATCGCTTTCCTTCAGATGCGCGAGTTCATGCACGACGATCATCCGAAGAAACTCGGGCGCGGTGTCCCTGAAGAGCGATGCGATGCGGATTTCCTTTTTCGCCTTGAGCTTCGTGCCCTGCACACGCGAGATCGCGGTGTGCAGGCCGAGCGCGTGACGGAGCACGTCGAGCTTGCTGTCGTAGAAGACCTTGTCGATCGCGGGCGCGACGCGCAGAAATTCCTGCTTCAGGCCCGAGCAATACTCATACAGCGCGCGATCGGACTGCACCGCGTGCTTGTTCGGATAGCGCGCATCGAGATAAGCGCCCAGTTGTTGCTGGGCGATCAGTCGGCGCACCTTGTCCTGTAGCGTGTTCGGGTAGGCGCTCAGGTATTTCAGGTGTTGCATGACGGCCGGATTGGAATAGATACGTTCAATGCCTGATGCGCAGGCGGGCGTGGGACGCCTGGGGCACCGTCCGCAGCGTGATTGCGCAGCAATCTAGCAATCATTTTAGTCAACCCGGCGCCGCCTCGCCGCCGATGTGATCACAACCGTGTTTCGACGCGCGCAATTCCGTAAGTTTATGTTTCAGCCCGGCTCCGGATGCGCCCGCCGTGCGAACATGCGCGCTCTTTCGGTACGGGCGACAAAGGCAGGCTTTTTTCATGGCATCGAGCAAGGCGCATCACGCGACCGGATGGGCGGCGGGCATCATCGCGGCGGCGGTCGTGCTGCATCCGGCAAGAGCGGCAGCGGGCGCGCATATGGTGTCGGGCGTGCTTGCGCTGCTGGCCGGTGTCGTCGGCGCCACTGCGCCCGACTGGCTCGAAGTCGCATGGTGGACGCGCGCGCGCAAACTCTGGATCACGCATCGCACGCTCACGCACTGGGGCGTCGGCTGGGCCGCGCTTCTCGTGCTGTCCTATCACTTTCTCGGGCGGCATCCGGCCGCGCCCATCGCGTTCGGCTTCGCGTGCGGCGGCCTCATGCACCTCTTCGCGGACTGGCCGAATCCACTCGGCGTGCCGTGGATCGTCGCGCGCCATTCGCTCAATCTGTGGACGAGCGGGCATTGCGATCTGATCATCGTGGCGGGTGCGTGGGCTGCGGCGCTTTTTGTCGTCGACGATGTCTGGTTTGATCATGTCTATGGGCGCATGCTGTTGGACTATGGCCGCATGCTGCTGAATGCGCTGCATACCTGACACGACATCGCGAGGAGTCACATTCCCATGCAATCGAAATACACGCGCAATCGCTTCTTTCTCTTCTTCGTTGCGTTGATCGCGATGCTCGCGCTCGACGGCTGCGCGGGCTTTTTCAACCGCGACGCGATGCGCGTCTCCGTCGCGGGCATCGAGCCGCTCGAAGGCCAGGGACTCGAAATGCGCTTCGCCGTGAAGCTGCGCGTGCAGAACCCGAACGATGCGCCGATCGACTTCGACGGCGTCGCGCTCGATCTCGACCTCAACGGCCGCGCGTTCGCGAGCGGCGTGAGCGATCAGCGCGGAACGGTGCCGCGTTTCGGCGAGACGATCGTGTCTGTGCCGGTGACCGTTTCGGCGTTTTCGGTCGCGCGCCAGGCGTTCGGCTTCGCGAACGGCGACACGGTCAGCAAGGTTTCGTATGCGGTGCGCGGCAAGCTCGCGGGCGGCGCGTTCGGCGGCGCGCGCTTCGCCGACAGCGGCTACGTCGATCTTCCGGGACTGGGCGCGTCCGGCTACTAGGACGCCTGCGCTTCCCGCGGATCGTAGGGCACGACGCGATCCGCCTCGCTGGCATCGTTGCGGGCGATCACGGCGCGAGCAGGCTCGGTCGCACTCAGATTGACCGGCTGATGCGGCACGCCCGGCGGAATGAACACGAAGTCGCCCGGCTCGTTGATGACCGATTCCGCCAGTCCCGGCCCATAGCGCGTCTCGATGCGTCCTTCCAGTATGTAGATGCCCGTCTCGTAGCCCACGTGGACATGCGGCTCGCCACGGCCGCCCGGCGGTACGACGACGAGATGCATCGCGAGGCCGCGCGTGCCGGCCGTCGCCGCCGACAATCCGATGAAATAAGGCAGATGCTGAACCGTCGCGAGCTTTTCCTGCGGCCGCACCGTGACGACCGTTTGCTGTGCTGTCTCTTGCCTCGTGACCTGCATGGCGATTCCTCCGTCGGCTGATGCGCCGCTATCGACGATAGCCGAAAGCCGCTGTCGCGCAAAGATCATGCGGCGCGGCTAAGGTACGGCCATGCGCGCACCGTCTTTGTGCAACCGCACATGCCCGACCCGGGGCCAAAGGCGCCGGGCGGCGCATAATCTCCTTGATTGATTCGAAGAGCGTGCCGCAACCGCATCGCAACCGAAAGCCTCGGGAGGACACCATGCTGGTCAAGAACGAAGCGCGGGTCGAACAGCTCATCAACGATCTTCTGGACTTCGCGCGAGGACGATTGCCGGAGTCGTCCTTCAAGGTCATCGAGCCGCTGCTTCGCTATTACTACGAGCAGGTCGATGTCGAGGATATCGCGAGCCGCGACGTCGCCGATCTCTACGGCGCGGCGATGGCGCACTGGCAGACGGCGCAGAAGTTCGTGCCCGGGCGCGAGGTGCTGCGCGTCTACAACCCGAATCTGGAACAGCACGGCTGGCACTCGGACCACACGGTCGTCGAGATCGTCAACGACGACATGCCGTTTCTCGTCGACTCGGTGACGATGGAGCTCAACCGCCTCGGTCTCGCGCTGCATTCGGCGATTCATCCGGTGTTTCGCGTCTGGCGCTCCGGCAAGGGCGCGCATGCGGGCGATATCGAGCGCATCGGCCAGGGCCACGCCGAAGCGGGCGATGGCAATTCCGAGCTCGAATCGTTCATCCATTTCGAAGTGGACCGCTGCGGCGACGGCGAGCGTCTCGAGGAAGTGCGCGACAACATCGCGCGCGTGCTGGGCGATGTGCGCGCGGCGGTCGAGGACTGGCCGAAGGTGGTCGATGCGGCGCGCGTCGCGATCGGCGATCTGAAGATGCGCGACACGACGCCGGACGGCATCGAGTCCCGCGCATTCCTCGAATGGATGGTCGCGGATCATTTCACCTTCCTCGGCTGCCGCGATTACGAGCTTGTCGAGCACGAAGGCGGTCCCGCGTTGCGCGGCGTGGCGGGCTCCGGCCTGGGCATACTGCGCGAGACCTTGCGCGAGCCTTCGGCGGGCGACGTGACGCCGCTGCCGCCGGGCGCGGCCGCGATCATCGAAGGCGCGGCGCCGATCTTTCTGACAAAGGCCAATTCGCGCGCGACGGTGCATCGCCCGGGCTATCTCGACTATGTCGGCGTGAAGCGCACGTCGCCCGATGGCAAGGTGACCGGCGAGCGGCGGTTTCTCGGTTTGTATACGTCGACCGCGTATCTCGTGCCGACGTCCGAAATCCCGATCGTGCGCCGCAAATGCGCGAACATCGTGCGGCGCGCGGGCTTCCTCGAGAAAGGTCATCTGGCGAAGTCGCTCATTTCCGTGCTGGAGCAGTATCCGCGCGACGAGCTTTTCCAGGCCGATGAAGACGTGCTCTTCGATATCGCGATCGGCGTGCTGCGTTTGCAGGAACATCAGCGCACGCGCCTATTCGTGCGGCGCGACCGCTTCGACCGTTTCGTGTCGTGCCTCGTCTTCGTGCCGCGCGACAAGTTCAACACCGACTTGCGCCGCCGCATCAGCAAAGTGCTGCTGGAGGCGTTCAATGGCAAGAGCATCGAGTTCACGCCGCTTCTGTCCGAATCGCCGCTCGCGCGGATTCATATCGTCGTGCGCGCCGACCGGGGCGCGATGCCGGAAGTCGATACGCGCGAACTCGAAGCACGCATCGTGCAGGTCGCGCGCCGCTGGCAGGACGATCTCGCCGATGCGCTCATCGACAGTCACGGCGAGGAGGCGGGCAATCGTCTGTTGCAGCGCTATGCCGATTCGTTTCCCGCCGGTTATCGCGAGGACTATCCGGCGCGCACGGCGGTGCGCGACATCGAACTGATCGAGGCGACGCACACGCGGCCCGGCGGCTTGTCGATGAGTCTGTACCGGCCGATCGAAGCCGGGCGCCGCGCATTCCGTTTCAAGGTCTATCGCGTAGGCGACCCGATCGCGCTGTCGCACAGCCTGCCGATGCTCGAACATCTCGGCGTGCGTGTCGATGAAGAGCGTCCGTATCTGATCGAGCCGACCGGTGCGCCCCACGCATGGGTCCACGATTTCGGGCTCGAATTGCAGGACGACGTCGAGTTCGATATCGACCGTGTGAAGCCGCTCTTCGAAAACGCGTTCGCGAGTGTGTGGTCGGGCGAGATCGAGAACGACGACTACAACCGTCTCGTGCTGCGCGCGCAGTTCGGCGCGCGCGACGTGACCATCATGCGGGCGTATGCGAAGTATCTGCGGCAAGTCGGCTCGACTTTCAGCGATGCGTATATCGAGCGCGCGCTGATCGGCAATCCGTTGATCGCGAAGAAGCTGCTGCAACTTTTCATGGTGCGTTTCGATCCTGCGCGCGGCGGGTCGGCCGAGGATCGCGACAAGGCCGCGCAACGCGTGCTCGCCGATATCGAGGCGGCGCTCGACCAGGTGCCGAACCTCGATGAAGACCGCATCCTGCGTCAGTTCCTCGGCGTCATCACGGCGACGGTGCGCACGAACCACTTCCATCGCGATTCGAACGGCCAGCCGCGTCCGTATGTGTCGTTCAAGCTCGATCCGTCGAAGGTGCCGGGCCTGCCCGAGCCCAAGCCGATGTTCGAGATCTGGGTCTATGCGCCGCGCGTCGAGGGCGTGCATCTGCGCGGCGGACGCGTCGCGCGTGGCGGGCTGCGCTGGTCGGACAGGCGTGAGGACTTCCGCACAGAAGTGCTGGGCCTCATGAAAGCGCAGATGGTGAAGAACACGGTGATCGTGCCGGTCGGATCGAAAGGCGGCTTCGTCGTGAAGAATCCGCCGCCCGCGACGGACCGCGAAGCGTTTCTGAACGAGGGCGTCGCGTGCTATCAGATGTTCCTGCGCGGCCTGCTCGATGTGACCGACAACCGCACGCCCGATGGCGTCGTGCCGCCGCCGGACGTCGTGCGCCACGATCCCGACGATCCGTATCTCGTCGTCGCCGCGGACAAGGGCACGGCGACGTTCTCGGACTACGCGAACGCGATCGCGCGAGAATACGGCTTCTGGCTCGACGACGCGTTCGCGTCCGGCGGCTCGGTCGGTTACGACCACAAGAAAATGGGCATCACCGCGCGCGGCGCGTGGGAATCGGTGAAGCGCCATTTCCGCGAGATGAACTTCGATACCCAGTCGACGGATTTCACCGTGGTCGGCGTCGGCGACATGTCCGGCGACGTGTTCGGCAACGGCATGCTGCTGTCGCGTCATATCAGATTGATCGCGGCGTTCGATCATCGGCATGTGTTTCTCGATCCGACGCCCGATGCGGCGACGAGCTTCGAGGAGCGCGCGCGTCTTTTCGCGCTGCCGCGTTCCAGTTGGGCCGATTACGATGCCGCGCTGATCTCGACGGGCGGCGGCGTCTATCCGCGCACGGCGAAGTCGATTCCGATCTCGCCGCAAGTGCAGGCGGCGCTCGGCATCAGCGCATCGGTGCTCGCGCCGAACGAACTCATCCGCGCGATCCTGCTTGCCGAAGCGGATCTGCTCTACAACGGCGGCGTGGGCACGTATGTGAAATCGAGCGCGGAGACGCATCAGCAAGTCGGCGACCGCACCAATGACGCCGTGCGCGTGAACGGCGCGGAGCTGCGCGTGAAGGTCGTCGCGGAAGGCGGCAATCTCGGACTCACGCAACTGGGGCGCATCGAATTCGCGCAGCGCGGCGGGCGCATCAACACGGATGCGATCGACAATTCCGCCGGCGTCGATTGCTCGGATCACGAGGTCAACATCAAGATCCTGCTCGGCCTCGTCGTCGCGGATGGCGAGATGACCGAGAAGCAACGCAACGCGCTGCTCGCCGAGATGACCGATGAAGTCGGCCTGCTCGTGCTGAAGGACAACTACGCGCAGACGCAGGCGCTCTCGATCGCGAAGCGTCACGAAGCCGAGACGCTCGATGCCGAGGCGCGCATGATGCGCTTCCTCGAACGCGCGGGCCGCCTGAAGCGCAGGATCGAGTTCCTGCCTTCGGATGACGAAATCGCCGAGCGCGCTGCGGCGAAGTCGGGACTGACATCGCCCGAGCGCGCGGTGCTGCTCGCATACGGAAAGATGTGGCTCTACGACGAACTGCTCGAATCGAGCGTGCCGGAAGACGCGCTCGTCGCGGACATGCTGCCCGATTATTTCCCGAAGCCCCTGCAGCAGCGCTATAGCGAGACGATGCAGCGCCATCCGTTGAAGCGCGAAATCCTCGCGACGCATCTGACCAATGCGCTCGTCAATCGCGTGGGCTGCACGTTCGTGCATCGGCTGATGGAGGAGACCGATGCGTGCCCGAGCGATATCGTGCGCGCGGCATTGATGGTGCGTGACGTATTCGATCTCGACGATCTGTGGCGCAGCATCGACGGGCTCGACAATATCGTCGCGGACGAAGTGCAGGCACGCATGTTCGTGGATGTCGTGCGTCTGCTCGACGATACGTCGCTCTGGTTCCTGCGGCATCTGAAGCACAACGGGTCGGGCGCCCACGAAGCGCGAGGCCTGCTCGCGCGCTGCCGGGAGGCGGCGCAGCGGCTCGCGCCGCAACTGCCCGCGCTCCTGCCCGCGCCGCAGCTCGACGCGTGGTATGCGCGCCGGCGCGAACTGGAAGATGCGGGCGTCGAGAGCAGCCTCGCGGCGCGCGTGGCGAGCGGCGAGATCGCGACGGCGGTGCTCGACAGCGCCGAAGTGGCGGCGTGCTCGGAGCGCAGTCTCGAACTCGTCGCGAGCGTGTACTTCGGCATCGGCACGCTGCTCGACTATCGCGGCATCGCCGAACGGGCGATGGCGTTGCCGATCGCGACGCACTGGGACCTGCTCGCGCGCGCGGCGGCGCTGGAAGAGCTCGCGCGCCTGAAGCGCGCGCTGACCGTGAGCGCGCTCGAACAATCGCGCGGCATCGATGCGCCCGATGTGATCGTCGAGAGCTGGCGTGCGAAGCGGCAGGACGCGCTGGATCGCTATACGCGGCTGCTGGCGGAACTGCGCGCGAGCGGCGGGGCGAGTCTTTCGATGTTGCTGGTGGTGGTGCGGGAGATGGCGGTGCTGGAGCGGGCCTGACCCATGGCAGGCACGACGGCGATGGCGGCGCAATCGCCGCCATCGCCGCCATCGCCGCTCAGTTTTAGGAATTCTCTTTCTTTTCGAATGTCCGGAATTGCCAAATAATCACCGGTTTTTGAAATCGCCTGATCAAAGACAGGGGATTTCGATTTCCGACGTTGAAAAGGCAATTAATGAATTTCACAAAAGGACAATTGACGATCGTCATCGCGTCCGTTGCGGCGATATTGGGCGGATGCGCGAACGAAGCGTCGCGCACGCTGGCGGTACCCGAACTGGCGAGCGCCCAGAAGCCTTCGCAGGCAAAGCCGTTCCGGTGTCCATCGGCAAGTTCGACAATCAATCGAGCTACATGCGCGGCGTGTTCTCGGACGGCGTCGATCGCCTCGGGGGTCAGGCGAAGACCATTCTCGTCACTTCCTTGCAGCGCAGCCGCCGCTTTGCCGTGCTGGATCGCGACAATCTCGCCGAAACGAAACTGGAAGCCGGCTTCGCAAACAAGGCCCAGTCGATCCGGGGCGCGAACTATGTCATCACCGGCAACGTGACGGAGTTCGGCCGCAAGGAAGTCGGCGATCGCGAGTTGTTCGGTCTTCTCGGACAAGGAAAAACGCAGGTGGCCTATGCGAAGGTCAGTCTGAATATCGTCGATACGGCCACCTCCGAGGTGGTGACGTCGAGCCAGGGCGCGGGCGAGTACAGCCTGTCGACCCGTGAAGTGATCGGCTTCGGCGGAACCTCGAGTTACGACTCCACGCTGAGCGGCAAGGTGCTCGATCTCGCCATCGGCGAGGCGGTCAATCGTCTGGCCGAGCAAGTCGATGCGGGCGCGCTGCAAACCGCGAAGTAATCTCCTCACTCATATCCGAAGAACATGATCTCGAAGAACAACAAACTGACCGCGCTCGCGCTGCCGGTCGCGGCGGCGTGCGCGCTGCTGACGGGGTGCGCAACGCAGACCGCGCCGCTCTATCAATGGGACGGCTATCAGCCTCAAGTCTACGAATACTTCAAGGGGCAAAAGGGCGCGGCCGAACAGATCGCGGCGCTCGAGGCTTCGCGCGAGAAAACCCTGGCGCAGAACAAAGCGTTGCCGCCCGGCTTTCGCGCCCACCTGGGCATGCTGTACGCGAGCGTCGGCAAAGGCGCCGAGGCTCGCCAGCAATTGACGGAAGAAAAGGAACGCTTCCCCGAATCCTCCGCGTACATGGATTTCCTGTTGAGCAAACTTCAGTAAGCGCCCACTATGACCTTCCTTATTTCCCGCAAACTCGTCGCGGTCGTATCGGTATTGCTGATGCTGTCCGCGTGCGCTTCACATTCTCCGAGCCAGACCGACCACGCGGCATTTCGCAGCAACAAGCCGCGCTCGGTTCTCGTTCTGCCGCCGCTCAACGATACGAACGACGTCAACGCGACATACGGCATGTTGTCCCAGATGACGATGCCGCTCGCCGAAGGCGGTTACTACGTGGTGCCGGTCGCCGAAATGGAGGAAACCTTCAGGCGCAACGGCCTGACGACTGCCAACGACATTCAGAATGTCGCGCCCGAGAAGTTGCGCAGTATCTTCGGCGCGGACGCGGCGTTGTACACGAAGATCACCGATTACGGCTCGTCCTATCGGGTCATCGCGAACAGGACCGTGGTCGCGGCGCAAGCCAAACTGGTCGATCTGCGCTCGGGCGACCTGCTCTGGAGCGGCTCGGCGACGGCGAACGGCAGCGAGGTCGGCGGCGACTTCAGCGTAGGCTCGGGCCTCGTCGGCGCGCTCGTGCAGAACGCCGTCAAGCACGTCGTCAATGTCACCACCGACAAGGCATGGAGCGTCGCGGGACTGACCAGCCAGCGCCTGCTGGCAACGGGCGGAACGAACGGCATGCTGTATGGCCCGCGCTCGCCGAAGTACGATTCGAACTGATCGACACGTAATGGATGAGCGAAAACGCGCCGATTCGTCGGCGCGTTTTTTTTGGGCTGTTAAACCGTGGCTTCCTTAAAAATATCCTTAAATAAGGAATACACATAAAACGAATGAAGCGCTGCATTCGCTCTTCGATCTGATCGGCAACTTTGTCCGATACATGCTAGATCGCATGCATGAATTCACTGGTCGGGCACTTTACATTGCGTAACCCGAGGCATTAAATCAACGAGCGGTCGAAGCGTGCGCTTGCCGCGATCCATTCCCGTTCTCGTGGTCACCGGTGTGCAACCGATCGACACGCCACGCGCGATCCGATGGCGGGTTTCTTGCGCTTTCGCGTACCAACTGGCAGGGTCGGAAACGTCGCAGCGCTTTACTCAGCAGCGAGGTCTCACAATGGTCAACATCTCAGGCGAAGCGATCGATACCTTGAAGGCGTCGGTGAGAGGCAGGATCATCTCACCGGCCGAAGCCGACTACGACGAAGCACGCAAGGTCTGGAATGCAACGATCGACAGGCGTCCCGCGCTCATCATGCGTTGCGCGGGCACGGCCGACGTGATCGCCGCACTCTCGTTCGCGCGCGACAACGGCCTGCTGGTCTCGATTCGCGGCGGATCGCACAACATCGCGGGCAGCGCAGTCAGCGACGACGCCTTGATGATCGATCTCTCCGCGCTGAAATCCGTGCGTATCGATCCGCAAGCGAAACGCGCGTATGTCGAGCCGGGCGCGCTGCTCTCCGACTTCGATCACGAAGCACAGGCATTCGGTCTCGCGACGCCGCTCGGCATCAACTCGACGACGGGCGTCGCGGGTCTCACGCTCGGTGGCGGCTTCGGCTGGATCAGCCGCAAGTTCGGCGTGACGGTCGACAATCTCGTCGCGGCGGAGATCGTCACGGCGGACGGCACATGGCGGCGCGTGAGCGCGGACAGCGATCCCGATCTCTTCTGGGCATTGCGCGGCGGCGGCGGCAACTTCGGCGTCGTGACGCTGTTCGAATATCAGTTGCACGAAGTCGGTCCGCAGATTTACGGCGGCCTCGTCGTGTATCCGCTCGAACAGGCGGATCAAGTGCTGCCGAAGTATCGCGAGTTCGTGGCGCAGAGCCCCGACGACCTGACCGTGTGGGCCGTGCTGCGTCTCGCGCCGCCGTTGCCGTTCCTGCCCGAAGACGCGCATGGCAAACCGGTCGTCGTGCTGGCGAGTTGCTATGTCGGGCCGGTCGAAAACGGTGAAAGGGCGCTCGCGCCCGTGCGCAGCTTCGGCACGCCCTACGGCGAGCATCTCGGGGTCATGCCGTTCGCCGCATGGCAGAAGGCCTTCGATCCGCTGCTGACGCCCGGCGAGCGCAACTACTGGAAGTCACACAACTTCGCGAGCCTGAACGATGAAACGTTCGACATCCTGACGAATGCGGTGAAATCGCTTCCGTCGGGGCAATGCGAGGTTTTCATCGGTGCGATGGGCGGACAGACGAACCGCGTTCCCGTCGATGCAACGGCGTACGCGAATCGCGATTCGATCTATACCATCAACATTCACGGGCGCTGGAGCGATGCCGCCGACGACGAGAAGTGCACGAAATGGGCGCGCGACATGTTCGCGGCGATGACGCCGCACGCACTCGGCAGCGTCTACGTGAATTTCATGACGGGCGAAGAAGGCGATCGTGTAAAGGCGGCGTATGGCCCGAACTACGAGCGGCTTGCTGAAGTGAAGCGCCGTTACGATCCGGACAACGTGTTCCGCAGCAATCAGAACATCATGCCCGCGGCGTGACGCGCGGCGCGCCGTTTCTTTGCGGGAAACGGCGTGCCACGAGCAATGTTCAGGGCCGGTCCAGATGACGGCCGATACCGCGCGTGTCCGTGCCCGACACGTCGCTATTGACTTCCTCGTAGACGAGCTTGAGCGTTTCGCCGCTCAGATGGTTTCGCAACAAGCCGAGAAACCTCGGCTCGACCGCGAGGCGCAGGCGATCGAATCGTTGATGCAGGCGGCTTCGTTCGAGATACTCTGCGACGGTCCTCGCGAATTTTTCCCGGTCGCTTTCTGCCGTTTCCGCCACGCGCGCAGCCGTATTCCGGAGGTCCTCGACTTGCCGCAGGTCCAGCTTCAATCCTTGCGTCTCGAAGATCCGGGCCCGGCTGCCATCGGCGGCAAGAACCCAGGTGATGGCGGTCATGATGCTCCTCCTGTTCGCCAGCCCAAGCAGGCTCCCGCCATTGTGCGCCTAAACGCCGTGTAACGGCTTCGTTCTCGCGCCGCATTCGCTTTCGCGGCGCAGCATAACGTGCGCGACTACGCTTCAGCGCAGCATCGAACCGCTCGCCGCAAAGCGCGAGTGAAACGAAAATGCCTGGTCGAGACGATGCGGCGTGTGCCCACCGAGCGCTGCTGCATCGCGGTAATAGTCGCGCAACAGCTCGCGATAAAGCGGGTGCGCGCAGTTCTGGATCACGCTCATGGCGCGTTCGCGTGGCGCGAGGCCGGTGAGATTGGCAAGCCCGCGCTCGGTCACGACGATATCGACATCGTGCTCGTTGTGATCGCAATGGGGCACCATCGGCACGATGCTCGAAATGCGTCCGTCCTTCGCGACGGATTTCGTTGCGAACACGGCGTAGGCCGCATTGCGCGCGAAATCGCCCGAGCCGCCGATGCCGTTCATCATGTGCGTGCCGCCGACGTGCGTCGAATTCACGTTGCCGTAGATGTCGGCTTCGAGCGCCGTGTTGATCGCGATGAGACCGAGACGCCGGATGACTTCAGGATGATTGCTCACTTCCTGCGGCCGCAACACGAGCCGTTCGCGATAGCGTTCGATATCGCCGAACACCTTTTTCTGCCGCTCTGCGGACAGCGTGACCGACGCGCCCGATGCAAACGCGGCCTTGCCGGAATCGAGCAGATCGAAGGTCGAGTCCTGCAGCACTTCGGAATAGATCGTCAATGCTTCGAACGGCGACGCCGCGAATCCCGACAGCACCGCATTCGCGATCGTGCCGATGCCCGCCTGCAATGGCGGCAATTGTTTCGGCAAGCGCCCGCGCGAGACTTCATGCTGGACGAACTCGATCAGATGCCCGGCGATCAAAGCGGTGTCTTCGTCGGCGGGCAATACGGTGGACGCGCTGTCGGGCGTGTCGGTGATGACGATGGCGGCGATCTTGTCGAGTGGAATCTCGATGGCCGCGGCGCCGATTCTGTCCTGCGGGCTTACGATCGGAAGCGGCTCGCGCTGCGGCCGGCGCTCGGGAATCCAGATGTCGTGCAGGCCTTCGAGCGCGGCCGGCTGCGCCAGATTGATCTCGACGATCACGCGTTCGGCAAGAATTGCGAAGCTCGCGGAATTGCCGACGGAAGTCGTCGGCACGATGCCGCCCGTCTCCGTGATCGCGGCGGCTTCGATGATCGCGAGATCGAGCTTGCCGAGGCGATTCGCGCGCAGCAGCTCGACCGTTTCGGACAGGTGCTGGTCGACGAACATCACCTCGCCGCGGTTGATCGCGCGGCGCAACGTGGTATCGACCTGAAACGGCAGGCGGCGCGCGAGCACGCCGGCTTCGGTGAGGATGCGATCGGTGTCATGTCCGAGCGACGCGCCCGTCATGAGCGTGATGCGCAACGGTTCATTGTCCTCGCGCGCGCGCCGCGCGATTTCGAGCGGCACGGCCTTCGCGTCGCCTGCGCGCGTGAAGCCGCTTGCGCCGACGATCATGCCGTCGCGCACGAGTCGGGCCGCTTCGGCGGCCGAGGTGATCTTCCCGCGCAATGCGGCACAGCGAATACGGTCTTCGTACATCGACGTCTATCTTCCAGAGCTTCGTTTAACCGAAGGCGATTATAGGTAGCGCGCTTTACTGTTGAAATCGCAACGTTGAAAGACATTGTTCCAATGCCGTGTCACTTTGCGCTTGGTCTAGTCGGATGCACGTACGAGCGTTTCAACCCGCCGTAGCGGTGCGGCAAATCAGCGCGCCGACGTTGAACCGACTCCACTATAGGGCGCGCGATGCCGTGAATTAATCGCTTCGCCAGGAAGGCACCTTTTCATGCGATGGAACGAAAGGCGCATCGGAATCGACAAGCGCGGTGCGGATGAAGTGCAGGCACGCGAGCACGCGCTGCATGCCGTTGCGCGCATCGCGGTCGGCGCGCGCGAATTCGAGCATGCTCTGCGCGATCAGGATCGACGCTGCGACCGAACCGATCGCGCGACGCAGCGTCGCGCTGTCGGGCGTGCGAAACAGCACGGCGATATCGCGCAACACGCGCGCGAGCGAGGTGATCCACGCGATGCGCAGTGCATCGGGAAAACGCTGTGCATGCAGCGCACGCGCTTCGTGCCGCAAGTCGATCGTCGCTTGCCCGACTTCGAGCGTGACGAGCATCCATGAGAGCGCATGTCGATGCTCGCGCGAGCGCCGCGTGAGCACGCCGCGCAACTGCGACATCAGATCGTGCGTGCCCGAGTGAAAGCGCTCGGCGAGCCCCGCGAGCTTGCCTTCGCACGCGAGCGCGGCCTGCGCACGCAGCTCCGCGAGCGTCTTGCCGACGAGCCACGGCGTGCGCGGCGGCACGATGATCGCGCATGCGATGGCCGCCGCGAGCATCGCGACGAGCACCGCGAGGCCGTTGTTGAGCAGTAGTGCCGGATCGTAGACGATGCGGTTGTCGGGCGCGGCGAGCAGGCAGAAGAACACGCAAAAGCCGATGCCGTATCCGGCGGTGGCGGCGCGCATCGCGAGAAATGCGCCTGCCGCGAGCGGCGCCGCAAGCATCGCGCACAGAAGCGGGAAGCCATCGATGGCGGGGTACACGTGACATAGATACACGTAGCCCGTGACCATCGCGAGCGCCACGCCAGCGGCCATCTGCGCGATGAACTTCGACGGCCGCGCCGATGCCGACGACAATGCGCAGGCCAGCGTCGCACCGATCACGGCATAGCCGCCGCTCGGCCACGCCGTGACGATCCAGAACCACGCGGTCGCGGCGATCACGATGCCGGTGCGCATGAACGTCGCGGCAAGTACGAAGCCGTTGGTTTTTGCTTCATATCGCGAGGCGGAGCGATCTTTCAGGCGCTCGCCGTTTGCGATCGATACATAACGGATCGTATCGGCGATGAAGCGGTACAAAAGCTCCGCCGACGTCGTGAAGTCGAGTTGTGTCGCATCGTCGGTGTGTGCAAGGCGGCGCTGCGCATCGCGCAGGCGCGTCGGCAGCGTCGTCTTGTAGCGTTGCAGATGCACGTCCGGCGATGCGCGTTCGAAGAGGCGCGCGAGTTCTTCGAGGAAGGGCATGAGTGCGTCGTGTGCGCATCGCGTATCGTCGTTGGCGTGCAGGCGCCTGATCGACTGATCGAGTGCATGCAGGCGCGCGCACGCATCCATGAAGGCGCTGTTCAGTCGCGCGAGCTTGCCGTTGTGCTGGCGCATCGTAGGCGACTCGTATGCAGCGAAGCCGCGCGTCGCTTCGAAGCCTACGATCTCATCGACGAAATCCGCGAAACGGCGATCTCGCGCGCGGCGCGAGAGACGGCCGCACAGTACGTCGGCCGCGAATCGAGCGAACTGCGCGTGACGCGCATCGAGCGAGCGCATGAGCGTTGCGCTGGCATGGCGCGGAAAGACGAGCGCGCTCACCACGCTCGAACACACGATGCCGAGCATGACTTCCGCGCCGCGCGTGAGCGTCGCGATCAGCAGGCCGTTCGGATCGGTGACGGCGGGAACGCCGATCAGCGCGGCGGTATAGCCCGCGAGAACGAAGCCGTACCAGCGGAACTGGCGGTAGCGCACCGCGAGCGCGGTGCAGGACGCGGCCCATATCGTCAGCGCGAGCGCATAGAGTTCCGCCTGTTGCACGAACACCGCGCCCAGAACGAGTGCGGCGAGCATGCCGAGCATCGTGCCCGCGAAACGATAGACGCTCTTTGCGAGCACCATGCCGGAGAAGGGCTGCATCAACACGAAGGTAGTCGTCATCGCGACGCGCGGCTGCGCCAATTCCAGACGCATTGCGATGCCCATCGCAATGAACGCGGCAAGCAGCGTCTTCGCGAGATGCAGCCAGACATGTCCATCCGTAGCGAACCAGTCGCGCGTCGACAAGCGTGCTTCCAGAAACGACATGCGGTCCGCCGATATGCCCCTGCTCATGAAGGCGCCGATTGTAGGCAAGGTGCCTTGCCGGATTAATGTGGGAATCAGGGAACATTCTTTCCTGATTCGACAACAATCGTTCGCGCGCGAAGGCGGACAATAGCGCCTTCGATGTCATTGTTACGGTTTGATGGATACCCTACAGAACATGCGGGTCTTCACCCGCGTGATCGAAGCCGGCAGCTTTACGGCTGCCGCACAGTCGATGAACTCGACAACGGGCGCAATGTCACGCGCCGTCTCCGAACTCGAAGACCATTTGCGCACGCGCCTCATGAACCGCTCGACGCGGCGTCTCGCGCTCACGTCGGCGGGCGAGCGCTATCTGAAGCGCGTGCGGCAGATTCTCGCGGACATCGACGGCGCCGAAGAAGAAGCGAGCTGCGCGCATGAACATCCGTCGGGCACGCTGCGCATGTTCAGCTTCGCGAGCGTCGGACAGCATTACATCCTGCCTGCCATCGCCCGATATCGCGCGCTGTATCCCGATGTGAAAGTCGAGCTCACGCTGTCGCAGCGCATGCCTGATCTCTTCGAAGGCAGCAGCGACGTGGCCGTCGTGTCGGCGGGTGCGTTGTCGGACTCGGAAGTCATCTCGCACAAGCTGGGCGCGACCTTCAGCATTCTGTGCGCGTCGCCCGGCTATATCGCCTCGCGTGGCGCGCCGCAGGTATCGGCCGATCTCGCGCAGCACGATTGCCTCACCTTGCAGACGCCCGCGTTTCCCGCGCGCGAATGGACGCTCGAAGGGCCCGAGGGCCGCGAGACGTTGCAGATCAGCGGCACGGTGCAGGTGAACATCGCGGAATCGCTCGTGGTCGCGATCCGCGAAGGCATGGGCATCGGCATGTTGCCGCTCTATGCGGCGATCGAGGGCCTGCGCGATGGCTCGCTCGTGCGCGTGTTGCCGCATCACACGTTGCAGCGCACGAATCTCTATGCGCTCTATGCGTCGCGCAAGTTCGTCGATGCGAAGACGCGCACGTGGGTCGAGTTTCTGCGCGCGCATCTGCCGGACGTGATCGCGCGCGACGAAGCCTTGCTCGCGGAGGTCGGGCGGACGTCTTCGAACGTGCTGCGCGTGGCGTGATTCACGTATCGCTCCACATGCGCAGCAGGTTGTGATAGCAGCCGACGAGCGAGCGCTTGGCGGCTTCGTCGCCGTTGGTCGCGTTCAGGCGTTGAATGGAATTGTCGAGATCGAAGAGCAGCGCGCGTTGAGCGTCGTCGCGCACGAGGCTTTGCGCCCAGAAGAAGCTCGATACCCGCGCGCCCCGCGTGACGGGCCGCACCTGATGAAGACTCGTCGCGGGATAGACGATCGCATGGCCCGCGGGCAGCTTCACTTCCTGAACGCCATAGGTATCTTCGATGATGAGCTCGCCGCCGTCATACTCGTCGGGCGGCGTGAGAAACAGCGTGACGGACACATCGGTGCGCACGCGCGCGCCATGGCCGGGCACGATGCGGATCGCGCCATCGACATGACTGCCGAAATGCATGCCGCCTTCATAGCGATTGAAGAGCGGCGGATAAACGCGATTGGGCAGCACCGCGCTGATGAAAAGCGGATGGCGTTCGAGCGCGCCGACGATCGCATCGCCCATTTCGAGTGCGATCGGCGAGCCTTCCGCAATCTGCATGTTGCGCTTGACCGGCGCGCCCTGATAGCCCGCGGTCGCGCGGCCATCGACCCATGCGTCGCTGACTTCGAGGCGCGCGCGCATCGTGGCCGCGTCTTCAGGGCTCAGCACGTTCGGTATCGAGAGGATCATTGTTATTGCCTTCGCGACCGCGCGCCGCGTATCACGGCGCGCTCGCATTCACATCAACGGAAGCGGTAATTCAACGTCGCGATGAACGTGCGGCCAAGACCCGGCACCGCGCGTCCGCCGTCGGACGGAATCAGGGCGTCGTAGTACTTCTTGTCGAACATGTTCTGCACGTTGAACTGGATATCGTAGCGCTTCTGATGATACGCGGCCATCACGTCCCAGCGCACGTAGCCGCCCACCTGGACCAGATTGTTGTTTGCCGCATAGCGCGACGACACATACGACGGCCCGCCGCCCACCTGCCATGCGGGCGTGAAATCATACGTGGTCCACAGCGTGAGCATGTGATGCGGCGTGTTGGCGAGCTGGTTGCCCGTGGTGCCGTCGAAGGCCTTCTGCACCGTGCCGTCCATGTACGTGTAGCCGCCGAACATCTGCCATTGACGCGTGATGTGGCCCGCAACGCCCAGTTGATAACCCCGCACGCGCACGTCGCCGTCGAGCGTGTATTCGCCGGTCGATGTCAGCGTGCGCGCGTTGGTCTTGTCGATGTTGAAGAGCGATTGCGTGATCGACAGTCCGCCGTTCAACAGATCCCACTTCGAACCGATTTCATACGAGCGGTTGTGTTCCGGCGGCGTGTTCTGCTGGCCGTTGGTGAGCGTGAGCGCCTCCAGCGACGGATTGAACGACGTGCCGTACGACACGTAGTACGACTGCCAGTCCGTCGGCTGCCACACGACGCCGGTGCGCACGCCCGTGAAGTAGTTCGTCTGGGTCGCATAGCCCGGCGCGTTGATCGAGTTGTTGATGGCTGCTTCGTAGCGGTCCCAGCGCACGCCGCCGATCCACTTCCAGTGCTCGCCGATCGAGATCGTGTCGTTCAAATAGACGCCGATGCCGTTCGCGCTCGACTCCGCGAGATTGGTCGCCACCTCGCGATAGTTCGACGGACGCGGCACGTAGGCGGGATCGACGAGCGGCACGATCGCGAGCGTGTTCGACGGCAGGCCCGGCGTGGTCGCCGTGAAGCTCTGGTTGCTGTACGTTTCGTGGCTGAGATCGACGCCCGCGAGCATGTCGTGCTTGAGAAAGCCCGTCGCGAACTTGCCCTGGATGTCGGTCGTGTTGTAGACCGAGTGATCGTTGATGTTGCGGTCCTTGCCCTGCAATCGCACGAAGAGCGACGACAGCGGCAGCGTCGTGTAGTTGCCGTTCGAGAGCGCGGGCGATGTGCCAAGCGGCCCCGTCAGCACGGCCGCGGGATTGGTCGCGCGCGCCTCGGTGCTGTAGTGGCTGAACTGTGTCTGGTTGCGCAGCGTGAACATGTTGTCGAAGCGATGCTCCACGCGCGCGTTCACCGTCTGCACGTCCTGGATGGTGCGGTCGTCGGTGAAGCCGTAGAACGTCTTCGTGTCGACGGGCGCCGGGTGGCCGTTCAACGGCGGAATGCCGTAGTCGGGCTGATCGCGGTTGTGCTGGATCAGCGCGGAGAGCGTCACTTGCGTCGGCGTGCCGATACCGAACTTCACCTCGGGCGCGATGCCGAAGTCCTTGTTGATCATCTCGTCGCGCGTCGAGCCGAGCGACTGGCCGAACGCGTTGACGCGGAACGCGGAAGTGTCCGTCATCGGCTGGTTGATGTCGACCGTCGTGCGATAGCGATCATGCGTGCCCGCTTGCAGCGAGACATCGGCGCGCGGTTTCAGGTTCGGCTGCTTGCTGACCTGATTGATCACGCCGCCCGTCGAGCCGCGCCCGAAGTACAGCGACGACGGGCCGTACAGCACGTCGATCGATTCGAGGTTGAAGGTGTCGCGATAGTACTGGCCGCGATCGCGGAAACCGTCGAGATAAATGTCCGTGCGCGCCGAGAACCCGCGCAGATTGATGTTGTTGCCGATCTGACCGCCTTCGGCCGCGCCGAGCGTGACGCCCGGCACGTTGCGCAGCGCATCGGAGAACGAGCTGACCGCCTGCGAGTTCAGCACCGCCTTCGGCACCACGACGACGTCCTGCGGAATGTCGCGCAGCGCAGTCGGCACCTTGGCGCCGACGCTCGACATTTCCGGCTGAAAATCCGGCGTGTCGGCCTGGCCCGTTACTTTGACGGCCGGCAGGGCAGCGGTTTCAGGGGCGGTGACGGCCGAAGCGTCTTGGGGCGGTGCCGCTTGCGCGACTTGCGACGACGGAGCGTTCTGCGGTGCGGCTTGCGGTGCGGTTTGGGCGTACAGCGGCGCGGCCATGGGCGCCGCGACAATAGTTACCAATGCCGCGGCAAGCGGCGTCTTTCTCAACATGTCGTTTCCCCGATGCTTGTTAGTGATATCCGAATCGGCAGCGAAGCGGGTTTTCGCGTGCCGATGTTCGATCGAACCGAGATCGAAGCGCAGCGGCGAGGCCGGCGGGCAAGGACCGGCGCGCCCTGTGAACGCTGTCGCGACGGGCGTCATTGAATGTGCCGGACATCGCGATTCGGTTAAATGCGAATCAGTATCATTACACGTCTTAGAAACATTTGGAAAGAAACACTTATAGACAACAGGCTTTTTTGCCGGCGTCCGTGACGTTCCGACAACGAAAAAATGTGTGGAAGATGCCGGTTTTCGCGTTGAGTGATAAGCCTGCGAACGCCGGTGGATAAGGGTTTCGAGTAGAGAAGCGGGCGCGCATGGCGCCGGATTCGACCCAACCCGGTTGCGGGTAAAAGTGGCGGTGGCTTTTTTACCGTGCCGCGACGCTTAATGCATCGACAAGGCGATTCGCGTAAGCGTCAGAACCCCGGCGACGGCGGATGTGACGAGCGCGTAAGGACCATGCGTCAATTGCTGCTTCAGGAAGTCGATGCACACGCGGATCTTCGCGGAATGCGACGAGCGCGCCGACGTCACCGCCCACACATCCGCGCGCTGCCGGTAAGCCGGCAGGACGGGCACGAGCCTGCCGTCCTGCAGGCTGGCGGCGACGTCCCAGATCGAACCCATCACGATGCCGAAGCCGTCCTTGGCCCATTGCCGCACGATGTCGCTGTGGTTCGAGGCGATCGGCCCGGTCACCTTCACGCTTTCTTCGCCATTGGGTCCGGAAAGACGCCAGACGCCGAAGCGCTGATCGCGTCCGCGAAACAGCAGGCAGTCGTGCTGCGCGAGCTCGGCGAGCGTCTTCGGCGCGCCGCGCCGTTCGAGGTACGCGGGCGCGGCGGCGAGCACGCGAAAGCTGTCGACGATCTTGTGCGCGATGAGATGCGGCTCCACGACCTCGCCGACGCGAATGTCGATATCGAAGCTCTCGCCGATGAGATCGACGCGCCGGTCGAGCAGTTCCAGCCAGATCTCCAGCCCCGGATGACGCTGCCTGAGCAACGTAAGCGCAGGCGATACGTGCTCGCGTCCGAGCCGCAGACTCGTGCCGATGCGCAGCAGGCCGCGCGGATCGTCGAATCCGGCGAAGGCATCGGCCATGCCTTGCACGTCGTCGATGATCTTTTGCGCCCATTGAAAGGCCGCTTCGCCGTCGCTCGTGATCGAGACGCGGCGCGTCGTGCGCGTGAGGAGCCTGACGCCGAGGCTCGTCTCCAGCATCGCGATGCGCTTGCTGACGTGCGCGGGCGAGATGCCGGTCTCGGTGGCCGCGGCGATGAAACTCGAGCGGCGCGCGACGATGCAGAACAACTGCAGGTCGCGCAGAAACTGGTCGTTGTTCGCGATGAGGGCGCTTTGTGTTTTCATTCGGCTGATTCCGCTGGCGCGCTGCGCTTGCGGCAGCAGGTTCACGCCTGGACGCAAGCGCAGCGCGCGCAAGAACATCAGTTCGACAGCGACAGATACGGCGAGCTGAACGCCTGCGGCGGGAACGCCGGCTGCGCGACGCTCTGACGCGTGAAGCTGTAGCGCACATACACCGCGGCGAGCCACTCGCGATACTGATAGGCGTTGCCGAACGATGCCGTCGCCCCGAAAGCGAGTTGCGGCGCAAGCTGGTATTCGCCCGTCGCACTGAGCGAGTACGACACGCCCGTCTTGCTCTGGCCGGGATAGACCGCGAGCGCGTCCGGCGTGGCGCCCGAGCTTGCGGCGCGCGCCTGATACGTCGCGTTCGTCGGAAAATAGTTCGACTCGTCCTGACGATAATGCTGCACGCCGATCGAGCCCTTCAGATCGTAGGTGAAGAGCCCCGTACGCCCCGCGTATTCGACCGGGAAGTTCAGGATCACGTACTGCTGCGGGCTGAAGTAGCCGCCTTGCCCATACGTGAAGTACGACAGGTTCTTGTCGTAATGCATGAGCGTCGTGTTCGCGCCGACGGTCAGCGTCTGGTCCGCGTCCTTCAAAAGGCGCGTATAGATGCCGCCGCCGCCTTTCACCGCGTTGTTGGTCGCGACCTGGTTGCCGTCGAGAAACTGATACGCCGCGTTCAGATAGACGCCGCTCGTGCCGTCGTCCCAGCCGAGGTCGGCGCGTGCGCCCGTCGATGTCACGCCGCCCCATTCGAGGCCGGCGCCCTGATCGCGCGCGCCCGCGTAGGAGAGCAGGCTGTCGGTCACGGCGCGGCGGGCGACGGCGAGCGAGTACGACACCTTGTCGCTAATCGCGTTCTGATACTGCAGTCCGCCGACGACATTGGTCTCGCGAAAGCCGAGCGGCGTCGTGCCCACATCGCCCTTGAAGTTGCGATTCTCATAGCCGAGCGAGAGGCCGACGCCCGTCGCCGTCTGCGATCCGTAGTTGTTCGTCGGCGGATTGGCTGTCGCGCCCAGACCCGATCCGAAGCGCGCGAGGGTGTTCGGCTGGCTGCTCGCGGTGCCGGCATCCAGCGTGACGGGCGTTGCGCGCACGATCACGTGTCCGTTGCCCGCCTTGATGCGGCCTTCGATGGGCGCTTCGATATCGGTCAGATTGGAGAGGCCGTCCTCGCCGTCGCGGCTGCGGAAGATGAGACCGCCCGAGACCGTGCTCGCCTGCTCGCGGTTGATCTGCGCGAGTTCTTCGGCGACGCCCGCCGTCTGCGAATTCGCGAGCGGCACGGGAACGCCGCCCGCGCTCATCGTCGCGGCGGCGGCGGCGCGCTGTGCGGGCTGCGCCTGCGACGGGTAATACGGCTGCGCGTAGCCTGCCGGCGGCTGCGGGATATACGGCTGCTGCGCGTACTGTTGCGGCGGCGGCGCGTAATAGGGCTGCTGGCCATATGGCGCCTGCGCGTACTGTTGCGGCTGCGGCGGCGCGCCGTATGCGTAGGGATCGGCGGGACGCGCGGGCGTCGTCTTGCGCGATGACGTCTGCTTCTTCTTCGTCGTGCCGGCTGCGGCCGGCGGCGCGTAGGCGTTCGACTGCGCCTCGCGCGCGCCGGGCGACATCGGCCAGGGCGCCGTGTACGGGTCCTGGGCGGCGTAGGGCGCCTGCTGCGGATAAGGCTGCTGCTGCGAATACCCCGGCTGTTGATACGGCTGCTGCGGATACGGCTGATACGCAGGCCGCTCCTGATACCCCTGCGCCGGATACGCACCGGGCGTCCCCGCATCCTGTCCCGGATAAGGCTGCAACGGCGCGCCCGATTGCCCCGAGCCGTACATGTCCGGGCCGTATCCGCCGCTCGGCGCCGAACGCGGCACGGCATTGGGCATCGTCGCCGGAGCGGAGGAAGGTGCCATATAAGGTGTCGTATAAGGCGCGGGCTGAGGAGGCGGCAGATAGGTCGGCACGGGCTGCGAATAACTCTGAGGAAGGGCCTGACGATAAGACGCGCCCGATGCGAGCGCCGGATTCGACGCCGTATCGACGGCCGTCTTGCCTTCGAACGGGTTGGTGCCGGGCAGCGGATTCGAGCCGATGCGGCTCATCGCGGTTTCCCAGCCGGGCGGAACATTGCCGCGACCCTGAGCGGACGCGACCGGCGCCGGCGTATTGGCGGCGATGAGCGAACGCTGCAGGAACTGCGCGGCGAGATCGAGCTTGCCTTGCGCGCGATACATCCGGCCGATCGCGGCGAGCACGCCCGGATCGTTCGGCGCGGCCTGATACGCCTGGTTCGCGTAGGTCTCGGCCAGCTTGAAATCGCGCACGCCGCTCGCGGCGGACATCGCGGCCGTCTGCAGGCCGATATCCTCGGGACGGCGCGACAGCGCATTCTGATAACAGGAGAGCGCGTTGCGGTCATCGCCCGCCGACGTGTACATGCGTCCGAGCGCCGCTTGCAGATCGGCGTTGTCGGGCATCGCGGCGAGCCACGGCGCGATCACGTCGTAGGCGGCGGCGAGATCGCCTTGCCTGCGCACGGCATCCGCTTGCGCCACGACGATCCCCACGTTCAGATTGTTGAAGTCCGCGCGCTGCTGCGTGGTGAGCGGCATCGACTGAAGCCGGCGCATCACGGAGCCGAGTTCGGCTTGCTGCTGCGTCGCCGACAGGATCCCCGCGTATTGCAGCAACAGGCCGGTGTCGTTCGGCGCACTGGCCATTGCCCCGCGCACGAGCGAAAGCGCCCGCCCCGGATCGCCCGTCTTGACATACGCCGATGCCACCGCGCCCATCAGTTCGGCGTTGCCCGCCGCGACCGGCTCGGCATGGCGCAGGATCGCGAAGGCCTGCTGGCGCTGGCCCGCGGCGGCGGTGCGCGTCGCGAGTTCGGCTTGCTGTTGCACCCACAGGCGATGCTGCAACGCGGTCATCGCGGGCGTGCGCTGCGCGACGGGAATGCGGTCGAGTTGAGCGAGCCCGGCCGACCAGTCCTGCGTTTCGGCGGAGAGCAACGCGCTCGCGTAGAGCGCGTCGGTCATGTCGGGATGCGTGGCGAGCAGGCCGTCCATCATGCTGCGCGCATTGCCGAGCGCGCCCTGACGCACATAGATGCGCGCGAGGTCGAGCCGCAGCCAAGGATCGTCGGGATTGTTGAGCAGTGCGTCTTCGAAGAGGCTGCGCGCCGCCCCGAGATCGCCACGCGCTTCGGCGGCGCGCGCCTGCGCGGCCTGCGCTTCACCGCGCAGCTTGTTGATGCCGCCGGCCTTGGCCTGCTGCTCCGCGTTCAGGCGATTGGCGAATTCGAGCGCCTCATCGCCTCGACCTTGCGCGGCCAGTGCGCCGACGAGCCCGCGGATCGCATCGGGATTGTCGGCCTGACGGCGCAGCGCCATGCGATACGCCTGTTCCGCGCCACGCGGATCGCCGTTTGCGAGCAGCATTTCGCCGAGCAGCACCTGTGCGGTGACATCGGATGGATCGGCCGCGATCGCGCGCTCGAAGAGCGCCTTCGCCTGCGCGATCTGGCCGTTGCTGCGCGCGCCGATCGCATCGCTCGTATAGGTCCAGTAGGTCGCGCTCGTGAGCGCGTCCTTCCAGCGCGCCGGATTGCCGGCCCGCGACGCACGTTCGAGATACGTGCGCGCTTGCGCGAAACGTTCCTGCTTCAGGGCCGCGACGCCCATGCCGCCTAGCGCGTCGGCATCGTTCGGGTCGCTCGCGAGCACCGACGAAAAGCGTGCGCGCGCCGTCACGAGATCGCCGCGATCGAGCGCGGTAAAGCCCTCCGCGACGGTGCGCCCGCGCGCATCGACCGCGGCGCCCGCCTGCGCGCGCTCGCGGGCGGACTTGTCCTGCTGAACCATCGAATCGAAGCGCGCTTTCACGGCGGCGTCGTCCGGCGAGACTTGCAGATAAGCCTGATAAAGCGGTGCATCCGATGCGCGCGCGCCGAGCCACAGGAGCGCCTGCCGCCAGCTCTTTTTCGCCTCCGCGCCGACGGCGCTATCGCCCGACAGCTTCGCGAGCCGTGCGATGCCGTCGCGCCGCGTCGAATCGCGATAAGTCAGATGCTGCGCATACGCGAGCTGATAGCGCGGATCGTCGGGATTCTGGCGCGCCAGTTGTTCGAGGCCGCGGCGCGCTTCGTCCCAGCCTTGCGGCGTGGCGGCGAGCGCCTGGTAGTACTCGAGCTGAAGCTCGGGCGTCGCGGGCTTGCCTTCGATCGCGCGCTTGTATTCCTGCACGGCCGATGCGCTCTGTCCGCTCTGCGCGAGACGCCGCGCGTCGTTGACGGTCTGATCGCGCGAGCTGGTTTCGCCCAGACGTCGGCCGAGCTCGTCGATGTTCGGATAGTTCGGCGCGACCTGGCGCAACTGCGCGAGATACTGTTGCGCGCCGCTGCCGTCCTTGCGGTCGGCGAGCACCATGCCCATGCCGAAGAGCGCGTCGGGCTGTTTGGGATTGATGCGCAGCACCTTCTGCCACGCCTGCTCCGCGAGGTCGCCGCGCCGGTGCGCCTGCCAGTATTTGCCCTGATCGATGAGCACCGTGAGCGGATCGGTCGCGGCGGCCTGCGCGAAGGCCATCGACGGCGCGGCGCAAAGCAGCGCCGCGATGACGCGTTTTCGAGCCCGGATCAGCATGCGCTTCTCCAGTTCGGCAAGAGACGGCCGTTTTCATCGAAGCGGTAGCGCCCGTCGATGAACCCGCCGCCGAACAGACCGAGCACGCGGTCGTAATAGACCGGTTCGCGTCCCGCACCCGGCGGCGCGACCAGCGCGTCGAGATGAGTGCGCGCGAGGCCCAGACCGCGCTCGTCGTTCAATGCCTTGAAGTAAGGCGCGAGCGCGCCCCAGTACGACAGCGGACCTTCGTCGCTCGCCGCGCCGCTGATGGTCGATACTTTCTCCGGCGGGAAACCCGTCTGCGCGACGCTCTGGCGCATGCCGCCAAGCGCATCGAGCCATGGGCGCGCAAGCGGATCGCTCGCCGACGCCATGCCGGCCCACAGATAGACGCGGATCGCGTCGTAGCTGCCGACATCGCCGTTCTTCGGATCGACGACGAACTGGCCGTTCTGGTAAGCCGCCCAGTCCGGCGCGTAGCCCCGCGGCGACGTGACCCTGATCATCTTCGCGGCGTTTTGCGCGAGCTTCGTCCACGGGCCGTCGGGCATTTCATGCGCGAGGCCGCGCAAGAGCGGCAGCGGCAGATAGCTCGGATTCAGGCGCGTGACATCGCCGGTGCGAAAGCCTTGCGGCCCCGGCAGGAGCATCGGGCCGAGGCCGGGCAGATCGACGATCTCCTGCTTCACGATCTGCGTCGCGAGCGCATAGGCGAGCTTCGTGTACATCGGCTCCTTCCACAGCCGGCCGGCCTGGAAGAGGTCGTAGGCGATCCACAGATCCGAGTCGGAGGCCGGGTTCGGATCCATCACGCCGAACGAGCCGTCCTGTTTCTTGCCCCATTGCCAGGCGGGCAGGCGCAGGCTGTTGGAATCGAACTGATTGGCCGACAGATTCGTGCGCGTCCAGCCGAGCAGACGGTCGAAGGTCGCGCGGTCGTTCGCGACGAGCGCGAAGAACATCGCATACGACTGGCCTTCGGACGTGGTTTGCAGCGCACCGGTCGAGCGGTCGATCACGCGGCCATCGGCCTGCACGACACGCTCGACGAAGAGGCGATACGCGGGCCAGCCGCATTGCTGCGCCGCCTGCGTGCTTGCCGCGGACGCGGCGATGACTGCACCAGCGAAGAACCTGGCGGTGGATACCCGCATATCAATCCCTCAGGCGCCGTGCGGCGATCGAGCGCAACGCACGGTAGAACAGGGCGGCGATGATGAGCGCGGCCAACAGCCCGCCGAGCACCAGCAAAAGCGGATGCGACGACAACGCCCAGCGCATGTAGTGCATCGGCGAGAGATGACCGATGTAGTACGCCTCGCCGTTCGACGTGACCGTCACCGTGCGGCCGTGGATCACGGCCATCGCGCCCTGAATCGAAGGCAGCAGGTCGTTGTCGAGCAGGGCCGCGGATAGATCGGCATCGGACTGGCCGGCCGCGCTGATGAGCGCCACCGCGCTGCGCCCGCTTTTCAGGGGCGATTCGAAGCCGGTCAGGAGCGCGTCGCCGTTGGAACTCACGAGCGAGAGATCCGCGCGCGCGGGCGAGCGTTCCGGGCCTTGCTCGCCATGCCACCAGTCGACGAGCTTGAACGCGACATCGGAAAGCTGGAAGGTGCGCGCGTCGCCGTCACCGGAAAACGGCATCTGCCTGGCCCAGCGCTGCAGGAGCGGCTGGCGTCCCGGCGAGCCGAGGATCAGCAGATCCTTGTCGGCGAAACGGTCGACGTCGTTCGCGCTCGTCACGGTGACGCCCGTCACCGGATAGCCCGTCGATGCGCCCATGCGGCCCATCTCCAGCAGATACAGGCTGTAATCGGCCGAGTTCGGCTCGTTCGGCAGCACGACCGCCGTCTGCGAGAGATCGGCGAGGCGCGTGAACGGAAAGCCGCCGTTCGCGAACGCGGCGAGATCGGGCAGCGCCATGTAGTGCGGGAAGCCGGACAGATCGATGGTCGAATTCGGATCCACCGCGCCGACGACGTTATCCAGCACGCGCCCCTGGCATTCGCCGGTCTTCGGGATGTCGTAGTAGAAGTGCAGGCGCAGTTGCGCACGCGGCGTGATGAGCAGCGGCGGCAGATAGATGTCGCGGCGCGCGGCGACGGTCTTGTCGGGCAGCACGCGGCTGAAATACTGGCCGAGATCGAACGTCGATGTCGACACCGCCGGAATGCGCAGCGACTGCACGAAGCCATCGTTCACGCTGATATTGAGCGACGAGCGGTCCGGCGCCGGACGCACCGTGTAGCGATAGCCGAGCTCCACCGGCACGCCCTTCGTCTGCCACATGAAGAGATCGGGCGGCACGCGCAGGTTGATGCGCACCGCGTCCGCGTCGTAGCCGTGGGCGGTCAGGTCGCGCGCTTCCGCGAGCTCGCCGAAGCGCACCGGACGATCGGACGGCAGCCAGTTCGGCGCGTCGTACGGGCGGCGCGGTTGCAGGTCGTTGAACTGCGTGATCGTCGCGCTGGTGCCTGACAGCGTGTTCTGGCCGACGCCGAGCGCCTTGGCGGCCGTCTTCAGTTCGTTGTCGTCGCGCCCGAGCACGAGCAGGAGGCGGCCACGCGCGTTCGCGTCGCGCTCGACGAGCGCGATGGTCGGACCGGAGACCGGCGGAATATCGACGCCCGCGACTTTCGCATCGCCGACGGCGAAGACAACGGCATTGCCCGACAGCGGCACGTTGTCGGTCTGCGCCGGAAAGATCGCGCCGCGATAGCCCGCGAGCGAGCCGAAGTATGAGGCGACCATGCCGGCCGATTCCAGCGCGGCCAGACTCGGCTTGCCCGCGAAAACGAAGGGCAGTTCGAGGCGGCGCACGTCGCGGCGGTCGAAGAACGGTTGCGGCAGCGCGGCGAGATCGGGTTTGTTGGCGATCGACGCATACGTGAGATCGAGCGAGCTCGCGTTGCTCACCGTCGCCCAGAGCGTCGAGCTCGACGGGTCCTCGCACTGCTGCGTGTAGTGCCCGATCAACTGCACGTTGAGGTGATTGAACTCCGTGATGAAGCGCGGATCGATCGCCACGTCGCGCGCGACCAGCATGCCGGCCTGATCGCGCGGCACCGGCAGCGTCGCCGCCACTTCGCCGTTGATGAGCACCTTCAGTTGGGAGGTCGAGGGCAAGAGCGACGGCGAATAGCTGTAGATCAGATGCAGGATCGCGCCGGTCACGACTTCGTCGCCACGCACCGAGAACGCGATGCCGTTCTGGCCGTCGGTGCCGCGCAGCTGCAACGGATCGAGCGCGCCGTAATCAGCGAAGGTGAGCGTCTGGCGGCGTCCGCCGGGCACGAGCGTGCCGGGGTCGGCGGTCGTCGGGATGCGCGAGGTGAGCGGCTTGTCGGGCTTGCCGGAGAACGCGGGAACGGGCATCGCGAGCGCCGGCTGCTGGATCGCGGCGGGGTTGTACACCACCGCCGGACTCGGCGCGGGCACGGCGCCGACGCCGGTCGCCTGCTGCGTGGCCGGCGGGACGCTCCCGGAAGCCGCGTTCGGCGCGACCGCAGCCGACGCGACCGGGGCCGCGAATGCCGTCTGCAAGGCCATCAAAACGGCCAGTGCGCGGCCCAGCGGTTTTTCGCAAAAACGCGGCGCGCGCTCGCCCGTTTCGTTTTCAACGCGCAACTTCGACATGCCCGTGCCCATTATTGGTCTTTGGTTTTCAGCTTCTTCACATCGACCGGGCGCTTGTTCATCCAGGTACGAAGGTCGCTGTACAAATGCTCGAACAATCCCGCGATGCCGCGCGTGCCCACCAGCAGCACATGCGACAGGCCGCGCAGCGGCGTATCCGGGCGGCGTCCCTCGGACCAGCCGGTCCAGGCGTCCGCGCGCGCGAAAGTCGTCTTCACGAAGTCGTATTCCTGCTCGCGCGTGAGTTGCGAGAATCGCAGGCCGACGCGGCCCGGCTCCGTATAGCCGACCGTCGCCGGAAACGCGTACTCCTCGTCGCCGCGAAAGAGCGAGACGGTCACGCGCTCGTGCATCGGCACTTCGAGCTTGCTCGGCAGCGCGACGCCCACGCCGCCTTCCGAATAGTCGATCGTCTCGCACGCGAGCGTGCGGCCGGTCGAGAACTTGAGCATCACGGGCATCTTCATCGTCACGCGATGTGTCGCGCGCACCTGCTTGCGCTCGCTCGCCGCCGCCACCGACGCGCCGAGAATCAGCATGTTGTAGACCGTCCAGCAGAGGTTGAGGATGGTCGTGTTCACTTCGCTGCGGATGTGCCAGTACATGACGATATGCACGACGCCCGCGATGAAGCCGAGCAGGTTCAGCAGCAGCAGAAACAGGTACGGCCGCGAGATGTACCAGTCGAAGTAGTCCTTCGCGATCTGGCCGCCCTTGGCCGTCACGTTGAACTTGCCGAGCTTCGGGTTGATGACCGCGAGGAGCGTGGGCGCGGTGATGTACGACGCAAGCACCGACTCATACACTTCGGCCCAGAACGAGTGGCGGAAGCTGCGCTGCATGCGCGAATTGGTGATGCTCGCGTGCATCATGTGCGGCAGCGCGAAGATCGCAATGGTGCTCGCCGCCGCTTCGATCACGTGCGCGCCGAAGAACAGATACGACAAGGGCGCGGTGAGGAACACGAGACGCGGCACGCCGTAGAAGAAGTGCAGCATCCCGTTCAGATAACAGAGCCGCTGGCCGATCTTCAGGCCCTTGCCGGTGAGCGGATTGTCGATACGGAAGATCTGCGTCATGCCGCGCGCCCAGCGGATGCGCTGGCCGATATGTCCCGAGAGGCTTTCGGTCGCGAGCCCCGCGGCCTGGGGAATCGCGAGATAAGCGGTCGTATAGCCGAGCCGATGCAGCTTGAGCGCGGTATGCGCGTCCTCCGTTACGGTCTCGACCGCAATACCGCCGATCTCTTCCACCATCGAGCGGCGCAGCACGGCGCACGAGCCGCAGAAGAAGGTCGCGTTCCAGAGATCGTTGCCGTCCTGAACGAGGCCGTAGAACAGCTCGCCTTCGTTCGGCACCTTGCGGAACGTGCCGAGATTGCGCTCGAACGGATCGGGCGAGAAGAAGTGGTGCGGCGTCTGCAGCATCGACAGCAGCTTGTCGCGCAGAAACCAGCCGAGGCAGATCTGCAGGAAGGAGCGCGTCGGAATGTGGTCGCAGTCGAAGATCGCGAGGAATTCGCCCTTCGTGATCTTCAGCGCCTCGTTGATGTTGCCGGCCTTCGCATGACGATTGTGCGTGCGGATTGTCCAGTTGACGCCGACTTCCTCGCAGAACGTCTTGAACTCGGGACGGCGGCCGTCGTCGAGCACGTGGATCGCGAGCTTGTCCGACGGATAGTCGAGCGCGAGCGCCGCGTAGATCGTCGGCTTCACGACCGAGAGCGGCTCGTTGTAGGTCGGGATGAAGACATCGACGGTCGGCCACTGGCTGCGGTCCGCGGGCAGCGGCAGCGGCTTTCTCTTCAGCGGCCACGCGGTCTGGAAGTAGCCGAGCAGCAGCACGAGCGTCGCGTAGACTTCGGCCGCGACGAGCAAGAGGCCCCACGCGGCGTCGAGCGGGCGTTCCCAGTAGGTCGTTTCGGTGAGACGCCAGAACATGTAGCGGCCCGACGCGACGATCGACAGCATGATCATCACGAGCGTCGCGTACTGGCCTTGCAGGCGGCGAAAACCGAGCGCGCAAAGGAAGCAGATCGTGGCGAACGCAAGCTGCTGGCCGAACGCGAGCGGCACCGTGACGACGAAATACAGCGCGAACGCCGCGAAGACCGTGAGGAGAGTCACGACGATGCGGCTGCCCCAGATGCCCGCATCGACGAAACGTTCGAGGCGCGAGGTCGCGACGCTGACCTCGGTTTCGGGCGAGGGGATCTTGGCGGAACTCATGCGAGCTTCCTCGACGAGGCGGCCATCGCATCGATGGCGGAGAGAAGCCAGTCGCCGCACGCGCGCAGATCGGCGGCGGCCTGCGAAAGCGGATCGTAATGGATGAGCGTCGTGTCGCACGCGAGCGATTCCGAGACGCCTTCGTCCTGATGGATCACGCCTGGGAACATCTTCGTGCCGAGCATGTTGCGCAGCACCTTCAGCACGTCCTTGCTCAACTGGCGCGACTGATCGACCTGATTCACGACATAGCCCTGGCCGGCGAAATCCGGGCGCGGTGCGGCGTAGGCATCGACCATGCGCTCCATGCCGGGAATCGCGGCATAGGACGCGGCATCCGCGAGCACGACGTTCAGCGCGAAGTTCGCCGCTGTCAGCGCGGTGCGCGTATAGACCGACGAGCCCGGCGGCGTGTCGACGATCACGATGTCGCTGGCGTCGAGCGCGAGCGACTGCAGCGAGTGGGCGAGCCACGCGGGATCACTGTCGACGAGCGCCTCGAAGCGGCGGCGGTCGTCCTCGATCACGGCGCCGTAGGGCAGCACGGTCACGCCGTCGACGCCGTCGAACATCACCGTTTGCCACGGATCGCCGGCGAGCGTCGCGCGCGAAATGCCGTCGATGCTGTCGAGCGGAATGCCGAAATGCAGGCGCAGCGCGTTTTGCGGATCGAGATCGAGCACGATCACGCGGCGGTTGCGCGCGGCGAGCACCGAAGCGAGATTCGCGGCGAGCGTCGTTTTGCCGACGCCGCCCTTCGCGGAAACTACCGTGATGACTTTCATGAGCGTGAGTGGCGGCGTGCCTGAGCGGCGTGGCCGGTGCCTGCGCGCGTGTTCGAGGATTCTTCGCCCTGGGGACGGGCGCGGCGCAGACGCTCGAACACGGCGTCGAGCGAGCCCGCGGGCGCGCTCGGGACGTGCTGCGTCGGTTGCCCGAAGAGCTTGCCGAGGATCGAATGCGGCGCGGCGGGCGTGGGTTCGGGGGCGGGCACTGTCCGCGGAGAGGGCGTGCGGCGCGCGAGAAAGTTCGAGCCGAGCGTGGCGGACGCGCCCGGGCGTTCCGTCACGACCGTGCCGGCGTCATCCGCCACGGCCTTCGATTCGACAGGCGCGGCGAAAGTCTGTACGGGCGGCACGCTCGCTGCGGGTGCGTCCGCCGAATCCGCAATCGTTCCGGTTTCGTTCGACGCCGATTCGCCGGGCACCGAAAAACGCAACGCGCTCAGCGACTCGGCGGCGGGCGGATTGACGGGCGGAATCGTGCGGCGAAGGGGCCGCGTGAAGAGCGATTGCCTGCCCCGATGAATCGGCGTCGGCTTTTCGGCCGGCTCGACGGACGGTTCAGTCGCACGCGGCCGCGCAATGTTCGGTTGCGCGTCGCGGCGCGGCGCGATCTCGGGGATCGCCGGTTGCGCGAAGTCGAGCGTGGCGAGCAGCGGCCAGCGGGTGCGAGCCGTCCTGGCCTCGTTCTCTCGTCCGATTTCCTGGTAGTCGCCTGCATTGCCGCCGAAATGATCGAACAGCTTCTCGATGTCGCGCGAAGTATTCATGATGCCGCTTCCTCGTCGTGCCAATTCTTGATGCCTGGCCGATGCTGCTTGTCTGGAGCCGCCCGTTGGGCCGCTTGGTGCCGCCGCATCGAGGCGGCGGTCGGATTGCGCTGAAGACGTTTCAGGCCGCGACGCGCGCGAGCCTGAATTCGATGGCCGCGTCGTCGCCGAACTCGCTTGCCTGCCGGATCGCGAGTCCCTGCGCGCCGAGCGCGGCGAGCCACTGTTGATACGCTCCTTCGAGAAACGCGGGCGTCCACGCGAGCGCGCTTTCGCCGAAGGCAGGCAGCGGCGCGCAGTAATGGACGATGCTCAGATAGTCGCGTTCATCGGACAGTTCGACGAAGCCCCAGTCGGTGTCGTGCCACAGGGCGTTGAGCGTGTCGGCGAGCGCCGCTGTCGAATCGCAGGGCGGCAGCGGCCGCGCCTCGGCGAACCGGCTGCCCACGCGATGCATCAACTGACGCAATTCATTGCGCCCGATCTGCGCTTCGAATTCGTCTGCAAGGGCGGCCAGCAGGCCTCGCCATTGCCGGGAAATCTGACTGTCCAACAGGTAATCGAAAATAGCGGCCATGTTCTGGTTCGGCAGGGCGCGAGCCACAGCGCGTGATTGATCAGTCTTGTTTACACCCTCGCAAGCTATCCCATTAACCCGCGAGCATTGATCCGGACGCTTGTCCAGGCGCTATTACATGTCTGAACTTACTTCAATGCGATTGTTTTCGCCAGTGGAAAGACTAGCAGCGGATTGCTTCGTCGGATTGGGCGAACAGGACGTGGCGAAAGGCTCAAATCGGGCGTTCGGCGCGAGTGCGACTGGACGAAATATCGACACGTCTGCACGTCTCGTATTTCCGGGCTTGCCCCGCCCGCCACGGCGGAGGCGGCAGTGTACCATCTTGTTAATGCGATAAATTCACGCCCCGGGTCTGATTCGCACCGATTGACTTCTCGCGGAATCGCATGCGGGCGGCACCCGGCGGATTGATTTCTTGGTCGTCTTGAGTGCTCGCGAAGGGCCCGTGTCGGCCAAGGCATGCATTGCGCCCGATCATCCGCGCGCACGAAAAAAAGCGCCCCGAGTGGGGCGCTTTGCATGAAAAGCTTGAACGTTCAGGGATTCGCGCGTACCGCGTCTCTGACTGCGTCCATCACGATGCCGTAATTGAGCGGGATGTCCAGCGAATCGGAGTAACCGGGTTCGTCGTCGGACTCCTTTGAGACTGCGCGAACCGGAATCGGCTCATAGGCGGTTTCGCCTGCCGGATTGTCGCGTCCTTCGATGGCACCCTGCAATTGCGGATTCTTCACGATTAACTCCTGCGGTAATGGAGCGGCGAGGAACTGCAATATAAACCAACGTCATGACATTTTGGCGACTTCGTTTTGAGGACTCGCTTCGAAAGCGCTGCGCGCGGCGCGCCGGTAATCGCCGCTGTCGGGCGTTTCTAGAGAGTGCGGGGCCTCTAGTGTAACGGTGGTATGCACTTTCGAACGTGCAGTTCGATTATGACAATGGCGTGCCGATATTGTGTCCGGCGACCGAAATCGGCCCGGAAATTGCATGATATACCGCTATTACCTATGCTCTTAAAAATGACCGAGCGCCAATTGATTCTCCGATTTCGTCTGACCTGCAAAGAAACACAATCGAAAGCGGCCGCCGCGCGACGGTTTATTTCCCTTCAACAATACCGGCGGTTTCAACGACGCTGGTGCAAAGGCCGTAAAAGCAAAGGAGAACGTGGCATGAGCAAGATCGCGATCATCGGGGCGACAGGCAACGTCGGCAGCCGCCTGCTGGAAGAAGCGTTGCGGCGCGGACACACGGTCACCGCGATTGCGCGCGATACCTCCGCGCTCGAACAGCGGGACGGCGTCAGTGCGCACGACGTAGATGCGCGGGATGCCGACGCGCTCGCTCGCGTTCTCGCCGGACACGACGCGGCGTTCAGCGCGACGCGCTTTGCAACGATTTCCGAAAGCGCGATCGTCGAACCGGTGAAGCGCGCCGGCGTGCAGCGCCTTCTGGTCGTCGGCGGTGCGGGCAGCCTGTATGCGGCGCCAGGTCAGCGCGTGCTCGATTTGCCGGGTTTTCCCGCAGCGTACAAGCCGGAAGCAACGGCGGGCGCGGCTTTTCTGGATGCGCTGCGCCGCGAGCGCGACGTGGACTGGACCTTCGTTTCGCCATCGGCGGAATTCGTTCCGGGGCCGCGCACTCAGAAATTCCGGCTGGGCGTGGATGAACTGCTCGTCGACAGCAGCGGGCGCAGCTGGATTTCGTACGACGATTACGCAATCGCCTTCCTCGACGAATTCCAGCGTGGTGCTCATATCCGGCAGCGGATCACGGTGGGCTATTGAACACGCGCGGCGGAAGAACCGGCATCAACTGACGATGCCGGTTCTTCCGCCGGTTTCAATCCCCGTTGACCGTCAGCCTTGCAAATCGACTTCCATTTCCTCGGCGTTTTTAGGCATCGCGGCCGCGAGAATCATCGCCGAGGCATTCTGCGGCTTCGGATCGCGCTGCGACGGCCGATAGACCTGATCGCCCCGATGGATCGGCATTCCCGATAGCGAGCACACGCCTTCGGCCGTCGCAGTCGTGGCGCGCCAGCCCTGATAACCGTAGTGGCACGTGCCGGGATCGGACCAGTAGACGAGCGCCGTCGCGCTGCTCGGACGCTCGATTACGCGCACGATGGCCTGCGGGAACGGCAGGCGATCATCCGCACGATGTGGGTGCGCCCGATTCCAGTCGCGCGTCAGGCGTTCGAGGAACGCGCTTTCCGCGCGGGCGGATTTCTGGGATGGGGCAGTGCGAGCGATGTCCGTGGGCATCGCCTCGAGCAGGTGAACCGTCTGTGACCACGGGTCCGCTCTTTTCGAAAAAGCTGTCATGGCATTGTTCCAAGCTTTGACTCGACCTAGAACGTACGTCATTAAGCATATTCCGATAAATACCGCATCAGTGAATACACTATCCCGCTGTTACGAATAATCAGGCGGCGAAGCGCGAGGTCCCCCTTCGCGCCTTGACCGGCGGGCATTTCAGCCATTCGTAAGGTGCGTTGCGGACCGATATAGACGGCGCTTTAGGCCGCAATCACCCAATTTCGCGAGGGTCTTGTTCGATACGCGCGCGGATTGTTCCGCGAGACGAACCGGTCCAGATCTATCAGCGAACCGGCGATCCCACGCGGAGCCTCGCAGGCACGACGTGCCACGCAGTCTCGATGTCTCCCGCGGACCGACCCGTTAAGCGACTGCGCGCGCTGCCGCACGACCCCGCAACCACTCCAGCGCGAGCAACAGGCTCGTCGAGAACACGATGAGGATCGTCGCGAGCGCGGCGATCGTCGGACTGATGTTTTCGCGGATGCCGGTAAACATTTGCCGCGGCAGCGTCGTCTGATCGGCGCCGGCGAGAAAAAGCGTAACCACGACTTCATCGAACGAGGTGGCGAACGCGAACAGCGCGCCCGAGATCACGCCCGGCGCAATGACCGGCAGCGTCACGCGGAAGAACGTCTTCAACGGGCTCGCGCCCAGCGACTGACTCGCCCGCACGAGGTTGTAATTGAAGTTCTGCAGCGTCGCGCCGACGGTCGTCACGACGAACGGCACGCCGAGCGCCGCATGCGCCAGAATCAGCCCGAAATAGGTATTGGCGATGCCGAGCGGCGCGAAGAACAGATACATGCCAACGCCGACGACGATCACCGGCACGATCATCGGCGAAATGAGCACGGCCATGAGCAGGCTCTTGCCCATGAAATTGGCCTTCGTGAGCCCGACCGCGGCGAGCGTGCCGAGGATCGTCGCGACGAGCGTTGCCGAAGGCGCAACGATGAAGCTGTTCTTTGCGGCCATGCGCCACTCATCGGACATGACGAGGTTGTGATACCAGCGCATGGACCAGCCCGGGATCGGATAAACCAGGAACGTGCTCGATGAAAACGAAAGCGGCACGATCGCGAGCACAGGCAAAATCAGATAGAGCAGCGTCAGCACGCAAATGATGCGCAACGCGAAATACCAGATGCGCTCGATGGCGGACGTATGCGGCGCGAACATCGGTTTGGCGAGTTTCATCTTTTGTTACCCCAAGCTCACGTTGGCGCGCGTGAAGCGTCCGTAGACCACGTAGAGCAGCAGTGTCGCGGCGAGCAGCAGCGCGCCGAGCGCGCACGCCATGCCCCAGTTGATCGTTACGTTCGTGAAGTAAGCGATGTAATAGCTGACCATCTGATCGTTCGGCCCGCCGAGCAGCGCCGGTGTGATGTAGTAGCCGATGGCGAGAATGAACACGAGCAGCACGCCCGCGCCGATGCCCGGGTAAGTCTGCGGCACATAGACGCGCCAGAACGCGGCAAACGGATGACTGCCGAGCGAAACGGCCGCGCGCTGATAGGTCGGCGGCACCGACTTCATCACGCTGTAGAGCGGCAGGATCATGAAGGGCAGCAGGATGTGCGTCATCGAGATATAGACGCCGACGCGGTTGAAGAGCAGCGCCAGCGGCGAGCCGATCAGCCCGCTGCCGAGAAGTGCCGTGTTCACCAGCCCTTCGCTTTGCAGAAGCACGATCCACGCGGCGACGCGCACCAGCACGGACGTCCAGAACGGAATCAGCACGAGCACCATTACGAGGTTGGCGCGGCGCTCGGGCAGCGTCGAAATCCAGTAGGCCAGGGGATAACCCAGCAGCAGCGCGAACAGCGTCACGCCCACGCCGATCACGAAGGTGCGGCCGAAGACGTTGAGATAGATCGACTGATCCGGCTCCGCATGAACGATGTTGCCGAAGCCGTCCTGTTTGTGATCGAGCGACGCGAGCATGTAGAACGGCGAATAGCGGCCCGCGTTCTTCGCGATCGCCTGCCAGTACGCGGGGTCGTTCCAGCGCTCGTCGATCTCGAGGATCTTCGCCTTGATCTGCGCGGCGGGCAGGGCCTTGCCGTCGTCGCCGGTGAGCGGCATCGCGCGTGCGGTTTTCGCGACGAGCGAGCGATAGCCGGGGATTTCGGTATTCAGGCGCCGCGCGAGTGCGCCCATCGATTCGCCGTCCGAGATCGCGGTGAGATCCTGCGCTAGCGCGGCATAAGCTTCATCCGATGGCGGCGCCTTGCGGTCCCATTTCGCCAGCGCCGCGCCGGTGTGCGGCAGTGCGTTCGCCACTTCGGGGTTTTCGATCGCGCGCGTGAGCAGCGCGCCGATCGGCACGACGAAAATCAGGAACAGAAAAATGGCGAGTGGCGCGATGAGCATGAGCGCCATGGCGCGCTTTTTCGCATCTGCGATCTTCAATTCGCGCTTCAGACGCGCGCTTGATTCGCGCGATTCTTCGGCGGGGATCGTCATGGTGTTCACGCTTGAGTCTCCTTCTTTGCGGTCGCGCTTTCGAAAAGCGCGACCGTCTTGCTGCTTATGATGCGTTTACTTCGACGCCCACGCGGTGAAGCGCTGCTCGAGCTCGTCGCCGTGATCGGTCCAGAACGCCATGTCCTGCAGCACCGCGTTCTTCGCGTTCTCCGGCGAGTTCGGCATGTCGGCCTTCGTCTTCGTGTCGAGGGCGGAGATCGCCGCCTTGTTCACCGGGCCGTACGCGATGTTCTTCGCATAGACTTCCTGCGGCTTCTGCGACACCGAATATGCGATGAACTGCTGCGCGACGTCCTTGTTCGGCGAGCCCTTCGGAATCGCCCAGTAGTCGAGGTCGTAGATGCTGCCGTTCCACACGACCTTCAGGTTCTTGCCTTCCTTGCGCGCGGCGTCGATGCGGCCGTTATACGCGGTCGACATCACGACATCGCCCGCGACGAGGAACTGCGGCGGCTGTGCGCCTGCCTCCCACCATTGAATGGACGGCTTGAGTTCGTCGAGCTTCTTGAACGCGCGGTCCGCGCCGGCCTTCGTGCCGAGCACCTTGTAGACGTCCTTCGGCGCGACGCCGTCGGCCATCAGCGCGAATTCGAGGTTGTAGCGCGCGCCCTTGCGCATGCCGCGCTTGCCGGGGAATTTTTTCGTGTCCCAGAAGTCCGCCCAGCCTGCCGGCGCCGTCTTCAGCTTGTCGCCGTTGTAGGCGAGCGCCGTGGACCAGACGAAGAAGCCGACGCCGCAGGTTTGCGGCGATTCGGGCACGAGGTCCGACTTCTTGCCGATCTTCGACCAGTCCAGCTTTTCATAGAGCCCTTCGTCGCAGCCGCGGCCGAGATCGCCCGATTCGACTTCGACCACGTCCCAGTTGACGTGCTTCGCTTCGACCATTGCCTTGACCTTGGCCTGCTCGCCGTTGTATTCGACGGCCGTGACCTTGTTCTTCGTCGATTGCTCGAACGGCTGATTGAACGCGACCTTCTGCGCATCGCCGTTCGCGCCGCCGAAATTGACGACGGTGATTTCCGCCGCGCCCGACGCCGCCGACACGCACGCGAGCGCAGCCGCCATGGAACACAGTGCGAACTTCTTCATGATGGTTTCCTCTCTTCTTCGACTTGGTTTTGTCAGTGGACCTACGGGTGGGAAGCGCGACGCCTGATCGGGATTCAGGCGAACACACGCAAATGCTCGGGCGCGAATTCGAGCGCGACGGGCGCGCCGGGCGTGAAGCCGTCGAGCGCCGCGGTGCCGAGCGGTACCTTGACGAAGCATTCGTCCTGCTCGCGCACGCCGCAGCGCATGCGGACGTGATCGCCGAAATAGATGAGGCTCTTCGCTTCGCCCGCGAGCGCGTTGATGTTGCCGTTCGCATGGCCGTTGCCTTGCGTGAGCTTCATGCGCTCCGGCCGGATGCACGCAATGGCCGGCGCACCCGGCTTCGCGTTCGCGACGTTGAGTCCGGACACACGCGTGCCGTCGGCAAGACGAATGTCGCAGAAGTCGCCCTGAATCTGCTCGATGGTGCCGCGCAGGCGGTTACTGTCGCCGATGAAGTTCGCGACGAACTCGTTGCAGGGCGCTTCATACAGGTGATCGACCGTGTCGAGCTGTTGCACGATGCCCTTGTCGAACACCGCCACGCGGTCGGACATCGTGAGCGCTTCGCCCTGATCGTGCGTCACGTAGACGAAGGTGACGCCGAGCTTCTCGTGCAGCGCCTTGAGTTCGATTTGCATATGCTCGCGCAATTGCTTGTCGAGCGCGCCGAGCGGTTCGTCCATTAGCACGAGCTTGGGCTCGAACACGAGCGCGCGGGCCAGCGCGATGCGCTGCTGCTGGCCACCCGAAAGCTGCGCCGGGTAACGCTTCGCGAAGCTTTCCATGCGCACCATCTTGAGCGCGTTGTTCACGCGATGCGCGCGCTCTTCGGCGGACATCTTGCGCACCGTGAGCGGATACTCGACGTTCTGCTGCACCGACAGATGCGGAAAGAGCGCGTAGTTCTGGAACACCATGCCGATGTCGCGCTTGTGCGGCGGCACCTTGTTCAGGAGCTTGCCGTCGAGCCAGATTTCGCCGCCGGTGGGGAACTCGAAGCCCGCGAGCATCATGAGGCAAGTGGTCTTGCCGGAGCCGGACGGCCCGAGCAGCGTGAGAAATTCGCCCTGATAGATGTCGAGATCGAGCGATTTGACGACGAGCGTTTCACCGTCGTACGTCTTTCGCACACCGCGAAAGCTGACGATCACCTGATCGGATTTCATCTTCCGTGTCTCCTTCGGAAAACCCTGATACTGCCGACCGCCTTCGGCGCCCGGAAATTATTTCCACTGCTTGCGATAACTATAGCCCGTTACGGTTCTACAATGGGGAGCCATTTCAATATTCAAAATAGAACCACTTGAGCGCGCCGGCCAAGCGGCTCCGAGCGGTGGGAGACTTCATGGATACGATCATCCTGGCCGACTGGCTGAGCGCCCGGCTCGACCGGTCGGCCACCGAGCCGATGTACCGGCAAGTGCTCGAACTCATGCAGCAGGCCATCCTGACGGGCCAACTCGCGCCGGGCACGAAGCTGCCGAGTTCACGCACGCTGGCGACCGATCTCGGCATCGCCCGCAATACGGTGCTGCATGTCTACGATCAGCTCACGGCCGAAGGCTACGTGACCTCGACGACCGGCAGCGGCACCTATGTCGCCGACACCGCGCCGCGCGATGGCGTCGCCGGCAAGAAAGCGCGCGCCGAGGAAACGAAGGCGCCGTGCACGATCTCGCGCCGCGGCGAGCGTCTGATCGCGCAGGCGGGCGTGTCGCCGAAGCAGTGGGGCGCATTCATGCCGGGCGTGCCGGACGTCGCGGAATTCCCGGCGCGCACGTGGAGCCGCTTGCAGGCGCGCCTGTGGAAACGCGCGAGCCCCGAACTGCTCACCTACGCGCCCGGCGGCGGCTATCGGCCGCTGCGGCGCGCACTGTCCGATTATTTGCGCGTCGCGCGCTCGGTGAAGTGTCACCCGGACCAGATCATCATCACGACGGGCATTCACCAGTCCATCGATCTCGCCATGCGCCTGCTCACCGATTTCGGCGATCGCGCGTGGGTCGAGGAACCCTGCTACTGGGGCGTGCGCAGCGTGCTGCAGTCGTCGGGGCTGACGCTCGTGCCGATTCCCGTCGACGACGAAGGGCTCAATCCCGCCGCGCGCGACATGGCCGAGCCGCCGCGCATCGCGCTCGTCACGCCATCGCATCAATATCCGCTCGGCATGGTGATGAGTCTCGCGCGGCGCCGCGCATTGCTCGAGTTCGCGCGCCAGCACAAGGTTTGGATCATCGAGGACGATTACGACAGCGAGTTCCGCTATGGCAGCCGGCCCTTGTCATCGCTGCAAGGGCTCGACGACGCGGGGCAGGTGATCTATGTCGGAAGTCTCGGCAAGATGCTCTATCCGGGCTTGCGCATGGGCTATATGGTGGTGCCGGACAATCTCGTCGATTCCTTTCGCACCGGCGTGGCCGAACTCTACCGCGAGGGGCAGCTGATGCAGCAGGCCGTGCTCACCGAGTTCATTCTGGATGGCCATCTGACCTCGCATGTGCGACGCATGCGCGGTCTGTACGGCGAGCGGCGCGAACTGCTGATCAACGCGATCCGCGCCCGCTTCGGCGATTCGCTGCCGGTGCGCGGCGATGAAGCCGGTCTGCACTTCGTGCTCGATCTGCCCGATTTCGCCGACGACCGGACGATCGCCGCCACCGCACTGTCCGCCGGTGTCGTGACGCGGCCGCTCGACAACTATTACCTGAACCGGCTCGCGGCGAGAAAGGGGTTGATGCTCGGTTACGCGTGCGTGCCCAACGATCAGATCGCACCTCAGTTCGCAAGGCTCGCGGGTGTCGTTGAGCAGGCGCTATCGTCAGTCACGTCGAAGCCGGCTGTTACGCCCATCGAAAGCGCAATGACGAAGTAACGCCAGTCGGTTACTGGATGCTTCGTTGCGCCGCCGCGATCGCGCGCACCACGCGCGCAAGCGCCTTCAACGCATCCGCGGGCGAGTCGGCGAATTGCGCGGCGACGATCGCGCCGTCCACCGCCAGTGCAAGCGCTTGCGCATCTGCTTTGGCCGTTCGCGAAGCCGGCATCAGCGTGCGGATCGCCGCGGTCATGTCGCGTTTGTGACGGCGCGAAATATCGACTGCTTGCGGCAACGTCGCCCCGACTTCGACGACCGAATTAATGAACGCACAACCCCGGTAATTCTCGCTGCCGAACCATTCCGCCAGCGCGGGAACGAGGGCGTTGAGCTTTCCGCCGTGGCGCGCGAGCGCATCGCGGAACCACGTGATCCAGTTATCGTGACGAAAATCCAGGAACGCGACGATCAGGTCGTCCTTGCTTGGAAAGTAGCGATAGAACGTCTTTTTCGCGACGCCAGATTCGGCGATCACGCGATCGACGCCCGTTGCGCGAATGCCGTCGCGATAAAAGAGACCGTGCGCGGTATGCAGAATGCGCGCGTCCGGGGCGAGCTCGGAGACATCGATGGGCGAAACTGAAGTATTCATGCAGTCGATTGTAGACAGGTTCGTCTACCTGCGCTAGAGTGCGCTCAGTAGACAGACCTGTCTACCTATCGCATCGCTTGACAAGGAAGAGGACTCGCCATGGAATCCAAGCCGCCGTTTCCCCCGTTCGATGAAGAATCTGCCAAGCTCAAAGTCCGTCTCGCCGAAGATGCCTGGAACACGCGCGAGCCCGAGCGCGTCTCGCTCGCGTACAGCGTGGACACGCGCTGGCGCAATCGCGCGGAGTTCGCGAACGGGCGCGAAGAAGTGGTCGCGTTCCTGCGGCGCAAGTGGGCGCGCGAACTCGACTATCGCCTGATCAAGGAGTTGTGGGCGTACAAGGGTAACCGCATTGCGGTGCGCTTCGCCTATGAATGGCATGACGATGCCAATAACTGGTATCGCAGCTTCGGCAACGAGAACTGGGAATTCAACGAAGCGGGACTGATGACGCATCGCCATGCCTCGATCAACGATTTGCCGATCAAGGAAGCGGATCGCAAATATCACTGGCCGCTCGGCCGCCGGCCCGACGAGCATCCGAGCCTGAGCGACCTGGGCTTCTGACGTGCAGCAAGCGGCGTGGCGGTTACTTCTTGATGCGCCGTACGGCATCGGCTGCCGCGCCGAGCTTTGCCTGCACCTTGCCCGCCATCTTTTCGGCGGTGCCGCGCATTTGCGTGCTGCGGCTTCCGGTTGCCTTGCCGACGGCTTCGCGAACGATGCCCTTCATCTGACGAGCCGTGCCTTCGATGCGGTTCTTGTCCATGATGTCCTCCGACGTTTTACGAGGTATGCGCCTCCATCGGAAAGACATTGCATCGATCGTGCCTGGCCGTTGTGCTACATATCGCGGCGGCGGCGGAACGCCCACCATCCGGCGAGCACGGTGAACGTCGCGACGATCGCGACCAGCAGCCAGAAGCCGTGATGATTCTCCGCGAGCGGAATGCCGCCCACGTTCATGCCGAAGAAGCCCGCGACGATGTTGATCGGCAAGGCGAGCACGGTGACGAGCGTGAGCGTGAAGAGCGTGCGGTTGCTTTGCTCGTCCATGCGCGTCGCGACCTCTTCCTGCAGGAGCTTGATGCGCTCGACGAGTCCGGCGAGATCGTTGAGCACGAGCGAGAACTCTTCGGTCGCGTCACGCAGGTCCTGAATGTCCTGCGAGTGCAGCCAGCGCGGTGGCCGCGCGAGCAGGCGGAACACGGAGCCGGGCTCGGGGGCGAGCAGACGCTGCAGCCGCACGAGCACGCGCCGCAGGCCGCCGAGATCGGTGCGGGTCGCCGCGCCGCGCATCGAAAGAAAACGATCCTCGATGCCATCGACCTCGACGCTCGTGCGCCGCACGATATGCACGAGCAGATCCGCCTGATCGCGCAGCAGATGCGCGAGGAGTTCGGCGGGCGAGCGAAAAAGCTCGCCGCGCCTCACCGACTCGCGCAGCGAGTCGACCGAACGCAATGGCTTGAGGCGCGCCGTGACGAGCAGCTTCTGATGCGTATAGACCCACAGCGTCGCGATCTCCGAGGGCGTCAGCTCGAAGTTGAACATCACATCGTTGATGACGGCCAACAGCGCGCCTTCCTGATGTTCGATGCGCGTCGAGTGCGAGCCTTCGTTGAGCGTCTCGAAGAATGCGTCGGGCAGACCGAGGCGTCCGCGCATCCAGCGCTCGCACGCACTGTTCGCGAGATCGAAGTGCAGCCAGACGAATTCCCGGGTGGTGTCGTCGCGGGCGAGCCATTGGCTCGCGGCTTCGGCATCGATCGGCTCGCCGGGGCGATCGACATGAAACCGGAAGCCGCAGACGAGCCCGGAAAAATCGGAGCCGTAGGGCGGTCTTTGCAGGGTAGCGGGATTCATGCGGGCATTCGGTTGCATTCTGGGGATGCGGCGCGTCCGCTGACGATGCGGCCTCGACGCTCTGCATATGCGCGGCGCCACGCGCTAGTGTGCCATTGGTCGCGCCCCGGATCGCGATCGTAATGCGCAAACCAGGAGTGAAACAATCGCCACCGGCACCTCGGTTCGTGCAAATATGGCTGTCATTTTGTCGGCGTATCATCGCGCCACGCAAGAGGGGCGCTCGCGCGGCGCCTCGCATCGAGTCGGCCGCGCGCGCGGGCTCGCGTGCCCACCTGAGGAGAAGGCAGTGGAAGACCGTGACGATCTGGACGGAGCAACGCAAACCACGGCGGGCGGGCTCGTCCGGCTCGCGTCGTTGATTGCGGGGCTCGCGCGCGAGGGCGTGATCGATACCCGCTTCGGCGCCAAGCTTCTGAAGCGCCTCGACAAGGAAGCGCAGCGAGTAGCCGGACCGGGCGCAGCGCCGCTCGACGAAGCGGAGCAGGCGGCGCTTTTCGGCGCGCTCGGCGAAGTCGATCTCGCGTTGCGTCAGTGCGACGCCGCATCGCTCGTCGAGGCGAATGCCCGGCTGCGCGAGTCAGAAGCGACGACGTCGGGAAAGCGTCGCAAAAGCAAAAAGGAGAGCGACGCGTGAGCTTTGCGGCGGGCGGGCGCGAAACCTGCGTCAGAGCCAGCATGTCGCTTTCGTGCCATGCCCATGCCCGTCTCCCTGCATTCCCCTCATTGCTCTCTGTGGACGGACCGTAGTGTCGACGTAGACCGCGATCCGTGGCGCATTCTCGTCGTCGACGACAACGCCTACAGCGCCGAAGCCCTTTCCGCCGCGCTGGAATCGGACGGCTTCGACACCCGCTTCGCACTCTCTGGCGTCGACGCGCTGCACGCGGTCAACGGCTGGGTGCCGCACGTCGTCATTCTCGATATCACGATGCCCGAGCACGACGGCTACGCGACCGCGCGCGTGCTGCGCCGGATCGCCGGTACGCGCGACGCGGTGATCATCGCGTTTACGGCACTGGGCGAGGAATTGGTGCGGCCCGAGGGCGTCCACTCGGGCTTCGACGGGTACTGCCAGAAGGGCAATCCGCCGGCCGAACTGGTTCGTCTGATCGGGCGGCTCGTCCACTGAAATCAAGCCGTTTATCGAACGCTAGTTCGATAATTAAATTGTTTCGTCCCTTGCAAACGACGCGCGATACCAACCTACGGCGCAAGGTCTTCGCTCCCATGTCCCACGGGCATCTGCGCGAGATTCGCACGCTCGTGCGGCCACGCATTGTTGGCCAAGAGCGAAAACTGTATTGAAATTTATGGGGATAAAAAAGCGATAGTAGGGGTATACACTGCATTCCATCGACGTAGCAGACAGTTTCTCGCAAGACCGCTGCGGCGCTTTCTGATTGAACGTCAACCGTCTTTGGAGCACACCATGAAACGCAACCTCATCGCTACCCTCCTGATCGCCGCTTCCGCCACGCTCGCCGCACCCGCTTTCGCAAGCGGCTATGGCCCGGCTCCGTTCTACCGTCCGGCCGTCGGCGCGCCGACGTCGCAACAAGGCCCGAGCGCACAAGCGATCGCCGCTGAAGAAAACGCCAACGGCGTGAACACTACCGCTTTCGGCGGCTCGCGTGACACGCTGGCGCAATCGGGCAACCGTGCGGCGCAATCGAGCAACAACCCGCAATCGGTCTTCTTCGGTCACTAATCGAATCGGCCGGCCCGGCTTATCCGCCGGGCGTATCGGCTGAAGGACTGCTTCGGCGCCCGCCGACGCGGACTCAAAAGGTCCGTGTTGCGCGGGCGCCGATCGTTTTTCAGGCGGCGTGCGCGAGCGCGCCGCGCATCACGTTGGCGAGTTCCGACGCCTCGAACTTCGACACATACGCGTTTGCGCCGACCTTGCGCACATGCTGCTCGTTCGCCGATCCCGACAGCGACGAGTGAATCACCACCGGAATGTGCATCAGCCCCGTTTCCGCCTTGATGCGGCGCGTGAGCGTGAAGCCGTCCATCTCGGGCATCTCCAGATCCGTGAGCACGAGCGCGATGTGATCCGCGACCTCGGTGCCTTCCTTCTGCGCTTTTCTGAGCGCGGCTTCCAGCACGTTCCACGCTTCCTGTCCCGTCTTGGTCATCACGAAGGGCACGCCCATCGCGGTGAGGCTTTGCTCGATGAGCGCCCGCGCGACGCCCGAATCGTCCGCCGCTAGCACGCGCGCGCCCGGTCTGAGCGTGAGCCGCCCGGTATTTTCCTCGGTGATATCGGTTTCCTTCGACGGCAGCACGTCGCGCACGATGCGCTCGACGTCGAGCACCTGCGCGAGCCGCGAGCCGTCGACGTTGCCATCCAGCCGGGCGAAGCTCGTCACGGTCTTGCCGCCCGAGTGCGATTCGGCAGACAGCACCTGATTCCATTCGAGCCGCACGATATCGTCGACTTCCTCGACTGCGAAGCCTTGCGTCGTGCGTGCGAACTCGGTGACGAGCAGGATCTTCAGCCCGTTCTTCGGCCGGCAGCCGGTGATGCGCGCGAGATCGATCACAGGAATGATCTGTCCGCGAATATCCGCGACGCCGAGAATGTCCCCGCTCGATCCGGCCACGGCCGTGATCGTCGGCATCGCGAGAATCTCGCGCACCTTGAACACGTTGATGCCGTAAAGCTCGCGCTGTTCCGAGCCCGGCGCCTCACCGAGCCTGAACAGAAGCAATTCGAACATGTTGCTGCCCGCGAGCCGCACGCGCTGCTCGATATCCTGCTGTGAACTGCTCACCTCGTTCTCCCTCTAAGCGGTGCATCGCGCCGCGTTGCCGTCGTGTATGTGATTAGCGGCATTTGGCGACGAAACTGAAGCGGAAACAGAAGTCGAATCAGGCGGCACGCAGACTGATTCGCGCGGCACGCCGCACCTTCCACGTCGCGTCGTTGATCTATACTTTTTCGAATGGTCGGGTTAATGCCTATGAAGGCATGGCGCGCGAGGCTTTACGCTCACAAAGGCGCAAGACAACCCGTCGCCCAGGCGCAACAACGTTCCCCGCTCATAACGGAGGCGCTCGATGGCAACAGTCGCACAGGTTCTGAATTCGAAACCCGACCAGACGGTCTATACGATTGCCGCAACGGCATCGGTCTTCGATGCGATCAAGATGATGGCCGACAAGCATATCGGCGCGGTGATCGTCACAGAGGGCGATGAAATCGTCGGCATCATGACCGAGCGCGACTATGCGCGCAAAGTCGTCCTGATGGACCGCGCGTCGAAGCAGACGCCCGTGCGCGACATCATGACCTCGCAGGTGCGCTACGTGCGCCCCGATCAGACCACCGACGACTGCATGGCGCTCATGACCGACAAGCGCATGCGCCACTTGCCGGTGATCGATAACGGCAAGCTCGTCGGCATGATCTCCATCGGGGATCTGGTGAAGAACATCATTTCGGAGCAGCAGTTCACCATTCAGCAGCTCGAGTTCTACATTCGCGGCGAGCACACGTAAGCGCGGGCGGTCCGGCTGTAAGCCTTTCGTTATAATCGGCAGGCTCTGCGCGCACGCACGGAGCTTGTTTTGCCGTGCACGTCTCGCGCGGATAACGAAGGAGCGCCGCCCATGACTCCCACCGCCGCATCCGCCGAAAGAGAAAAGACGCTCGCCGCCGACGCGCCGTTCTTCATCGTGATGAACGCGGGCTCGGGCCGCCACCAGGCCGACGCCACACGCACCGTGCTCGAGCGCGAACTCGGCGCGGCGGGGCGGCGCTTCGAATTGCGCGTCGTCGACGATCCGCGCCGCCTCGCGAGCATCGCGCGCGAAGCCGCCGCGGCGGCGTGCGAGCAGGACGGCGTGCTCGTCGGCGCGGGCGGCGACGGCACGCTCTGCACGGTCGCGCACGCGGCGCACGACGCCGGTTGTCCGTTCGCCGTGCTGCCGCGCGGCACGTTCAACTACTTCAGCCGCGACCACGGCATTCCCGCCGACCTCGAACAATCGACGCAACTTCTGCTCGATGCGCGCGCTTATCCGGTGCAGGTCGGCTTTGTCAACGGACGCATGTTTCTCGTCAACGCGAGTCTCGGGCTCTATCCGCGGCTGCTCGAGGATCGCGAAATCTACAAGCGGCAATTCGGCCGAAGCCGACTGGTCGCGCTGTGGTCGGCGCTCCTGACGATGCTGAAGCCGCATCGGCATTTGCGTTTGAATATCGATCACGAAGGCAAGACCACCGAAATTCGCTCGTCGACGCTCTTCGTCGGCAACAACCGGCTGCAGATGGAGCAGATCGGCATGCCGGACGCAGCGCGCGCGCTGGAACAGGGCTTGCTCGTCGCGATTGCGCCGCGCCCAGTGGGACGGCTCATGCATCTGTGGCTGTCGCTGCATGGCGCGGCGGGGCGTCTGTCCGATTCGGATCATGTCGTGAGCTTGACGTTCGAGCGCATCACGGTGACGCATCCGTCGAAGCGGCGCCGGCCGATCAAGATCGCGATGGACGGCGAGATTGCGAAGCTGCAGATGCCGCTGGAGTTCCGCGTCTCCGACAAGCCTCTTTTTCTGCTCAAGCCCGAACCGACGGTGGCCGAAGCGAATCGCTCATGACCTTGCTGTTGCAGATTTCCGATACGCATTTCGGCACCGAGCGGCCTCAGGTCGTCACGGCGCTGCTGCGTCTCGCCGATGCGCTGTCGCCCGATCTGGTCGTGCTGTCGGGCGACATCACGCAGCGCGCCCGCAGGCACCAGTTCGATGCGGCGCGCGCGTTCGTCGATACGCTCGGCGCGACGCCGACGCTCGTCGTCCCCGGCAATCACGACATTCCGCTCTTCGATCCGCTCGCGCGGCTCTGTTATCCGTATGCGAATCATCAGCGCGTGTTCGGCGCCGATCTCGAGCCGAGCTTTCAATCGCCCGAACTGCTCGTGCTCGGCGTGAACACGACGCGCGCCTACCGTCACAAGGACGGCGAGGTGTCGATGCAGCAGATCAGGCGCGTCGCCGCACGTCTCGAGACGGCGAGCGCGGCGCAGTTGCGCATCGTGGTCACGCATCAGCCGGTGGCCGTCACGCGCGCGCAGGACGAAAAAAACCTGCTGCACGGACGCGAGCGCGCGGTGCAGCGCTGGGCGCGCGCGGGCGCGGACCTGATTCTCGGCGGGCATATCCATCTGCCTTACGTGCTGCCGCTGCACGATACCTTCGCGGGTCTTTCGCGCCGCATGTGGGCGGTGCAGGCGGGCACGGCGCTGTCGTGGCGCACGCGCGGCACGATCGACAATTCCGTGAACGTGATTCGCCACGACGCGCGAGCGGGCGACGGCGGCGCGCGCCAAACCACGGTCGAGCGCTGGGATTATTCGGAGACGAGCGAAGCATTCGAGATGATTGCGCGCCACGATCTCGCGCTCGACGGCGCGAAACCCGCGGTCGCTGTCACGCTGCCCGGATGACGAGCTCCGCGAAGCCCGTCGCGGCGTCGTGCTCGCGCGTGTAACGTTCGCCCGGCAGGTTCGCGACGACGATCTCCGCCGTCGTGCGCACGATGCAGCCCGGCGTGACGTGGCCGCCGCACACGCGGCCGTCGGCGTCGGACACGCTCATGTGCAGGTGCGGACCTTGCGCCGATAAAGTCCCGGCGAGCGACAGGATTTCGAAATCGCCATGCAGTTCTGCGGCTTCGTCGCGGCCCGCATAGCGTAAGCGGGCGACGCTCAGGCTGCCGATTCCCTGAAGCACGAAAGCCGCCGAGAGCGCGCGGGTGCGGAATGCGTGGTCGAGCGCGGCGCGCAGGTCGTCGCCGGGGGACAGACGAAGGGTCATCGCGTGCATGAATGAAAGACTCCGGCCGGATCGCACTCAAGACTACACGCTTGCGGATCGTGATGGCATCATGGGCGCGACCCGTCCCGGCTATTTCTCATTCGTGGAGACGCCATGAGTTTCGAACTGAAGATGCTGGCCTGGACGCTCGTGCTCGCGCTGGTGCAGGTATTGCTCCCGGCCGTGGTGCGCAATCGCGAAGTCGGCATCAAATATCAGACTGGCCCGCGCGATGCCGCCACGCCGCCGCCCGGCCGGCTTTCCGGCCGGCTGATGCGCGCACAGTCGAACTTGTTCGAAACGCTGCCGATTTTTGCGGTCGCGGTGCTGATCGTGCACGTGACGGGGCGCGAGAACGCGCTCACGCATTACGGCGCGCTCGCGTACTTCGTCGCGCGCCTCGTCTACGTTCCGCTTTACGCGGCGGGCGTGCCGTTCGTGCGTTCGCTGGTGTGGCTGGTGTCGGTCGTCGGCATCGTGCAGATTCTCGTTCCCATCATCTGACGAGAGGAGTGAAGGGCAATGACCGATCAACCTTCGACCATCGAGATCGAAACCGCGCCGAATCCCGCATTCGCCGTCATCCTGATGCACGGCCTCGGCGCCGACGCCAATGATTTCGTGCCGCTCGTGCCCGAACTGCGTCTGGCCGATGCGCCCGCTGTCCGCTTCGTGTTTCCGAACGCGCCGGAGATCGCCGTCACCGCCAACAACGGCTACGTGATGCGCGCGTGGTATGACATCCTCTCGTTCGAGGGCATCAACCGGCGCGTGGACGAGGCGGGCATCGTGCAATCGGTGGCGCGCGTGCGGGCGCTCATCGAAGAGCAGAACGCGCGGGGCATTCCGAGCGAGCGCATTTTCATCGCGGGCTTCTCGCAGGGCGGCGCGATGACTTATCACGCGGGCCTGACACACCCGGAGAAGCTCGCGGGGCTGATCGTGCTGTCGGGCTACATTGCGTCGGAAGGGCTGATCGATGAATCGCTCTCCGAGGCGAATCGCTCGATTTCCATTTTCGCCGCGCACGGCAGTTTCGACGATGTGCTCAATGTGAGCCTCGGCGAGCAGGCGTGCGAATTTGCGCGCGCGCAGGGTTGCGATGTTGAATGGCATGCTTATCCGATGCCGCATTCTGTTTGCATGGAGGAGGTTGAGGCGCTGCGGGGGTGGTTTGGGGCGCGGTTGGCGGTTTAGGCTTTCGCCGGATCCCGTTTTCGTATTGGTTTATTAGCACTGCCCCTGTGCGGGGCGGCAGTCACTTTCTTTGCTGCTGCAAAGAAAGTAACCAAAGAAAGCAGCTTGCTAGGCCCGCGGTCACACGCAGTTTGGCCATGCTTGCCAGCCCATCGTGGGCTCAGTAGCGAGTGCCCTCATAGGCCCCATCGGGCGTGGATCGCGCACGGTCTGTCGCCTCGCACCGCTTCACTCACTGGCTCAGCACCAAATGGCTCCGGCCCGCTTCGCGGCCGTTGGGTCGATCGGGTCCGCCCGTACGTCCTTGCTTTCATCTCACCGCATGGGTCATTCGCTGGTTTCCCTTGCGGACCCGACGGCAACGCGTAGCGCTGTGCCGGAGCTGTTTCGTGCTGAACCTGTGTCCTTGTAGCACGGAGCGACTGCCGCCCCCGCACGGGGCAATGCTAATCAACCGGCACGAGCATTCTGTACCTCGTCATGCCGTCTCGTTGCAAACGCCACCGATCAACGCGAGCATCCCGCGCCGCAATTCCGCCGGACTGACCGGCTTCGAAAGCACATCCTGCTCACAGGCAAGCGGCACGATACTCGCCGCCGGTTCACCGGTCACGACAAGACACGGACACGGCCGCCCGAGCCGCGCCGCCCCGAGCATCGCCACTTCGCGGGCGGTCTTGGCATCGCGCAGCCGGAAGTCGGTGATGATGAGATCGGGGAACCGCTCGACGTCGCCGAGTATCGACTCGAACTCCTCGAAGCTCCCGGCGGAGTCGTAAAGCACGCCCCATTGCGACAGAAGCGCTTCGGTGGAGGCGCGCACGAGACCATCGTCTTCGACCAGCAACACGTAGCGGCCGTTGAGCTGCGCCGTTTCGTCCGCTTCGGAGCGCGCCGGCGCGCGCGCCGATGGCTTGTCGGGCGACGGCCCGCACAGCGGCATTTCGAGGGAAAAGCGCGAGCCGCGCCCTTCGGTGGACTTCAGTTCGATACGATGCTGGTCGAGCATCGACATCACCGCATTGACGATCGACAGCCCGAGGCCCAGCCCCTTGTCGCGGTCCTGTTCGGGATTATCGACCTGGAAGAACGGCTGGAAGATCGCGTCGAAATAATCCGCCGGAATGCCGATGCCGTTATCCAGCACGTCGATGCGCGCGCGCGTCGCGGAGCGCACCACGCCGACGATCACCGTCGGCTTCGACGATTTGTTCTGGTCCGCATACTTGATGCCGTTCGACACGAGATTCGCGACCGCGCGCCCGAGCCAGTGCGCGTCGCTGCGCACGCAGACCACGTCTTCCTTCGGCAGCCGCAACCTCAGTTCGACGCCCCGGCTCATCGCGAACGGGCGCAACTGCTCGGCGGCCTCCTCGACCGTCTGCCGCACGTCGAACACGTGATAGCGCGGCACGACGCGGCCCGATTCCAGCCGCGACAGATCGAGCACCGCGTTCAGGAGCCGCGCGAGGATCACGGACGAGCGCCCGCATTCGTTGATGAGCCGCTCGGCCTGATCGAATTCCCCATTGCGGATGGCTTCGGCGGCCGCTTGCAGAAACAGATTGAGCGCGTGCATCGGCTGACGCAGGTCGTGCGTCGCGGCGGCGAGGAAGTTGGACTTTTCGCGGCTCGCCGTCTGCGCGGCGATCATCTGCTGCTCGCGCAGCGCGAGCAGCGCGTTGGTCTTGTTCTCCTGATCCTTCTTCGAGACTTCGAGCTCGCGGTTCTTGCGCCCGAGCGACACGTTGGCCGTGCGCAATTCGTCATTGAGCGACGCGAGCGCGCGCTCCGAGCTGTAACGCTCGCGCGACACGCGTTCGGCGTGCGTGCAGACGCCATGCCCCACGACCACGACGTTGAACATATAGAACAGCCCGGCGAAGAAATCCTCGGGGTTGAGCAGATGAATGGTGATCTGCAGGACGACGATCGACGCGAGCGTGATGATGCCGGCCGTCAGCGCGACGCGTGAGCGCAGATAGAAAAAGCTGAACTGGAAGAACAGCGCGAGACACAGCCCGATGAAGTGCTGCGTGTAGTTGTAGGGCGCGGGCGTGATCGCCACCATCGCGAGGATCAGGCACAGCAGGCCGTAGATGCCCGTGAGAATGATGCGCTGCGAGCTCGCGTGCGAGCGGAACGACGGCCGCAGCACCAGCACGCCGACGAAGAACAGCAGCGCGATGCCCGCGAAGCGCAGCGCGAGGATATCGGCGAGGCGCGAATCGAGCGCCTGGTTGCCGCGGGCGAAGCTGAAGTCCCACCAGAGAAAGCATGTCCAGATGGCGAGCGCGAGCAGGGTCGACGCACGCCGGAACGCGCAGAAGCGCTGGCTGTGGTCTTCCAGAAACTGCGCCTCCAGCACGGGGTCGGTAAACGGCGCCGGAATCGAAAGATTGCGTACCAGGCTCGCGCCGGCCTCACGGGCTGCCGCGAGAAGAATTCCTGGATTGCGCACGCCGGCGGCGCGTTGGGGGACGGCCATCTTCATGCTCGCTCACGGAATCGGGATATCTACTTTAGGCCAATGCGGTCATACAAATACGCCTTTTTTTAGCAATCAGCCGATAAAGCCGGAAAATATTGCGTCTTTTTGAGGCGTGTTCTGGCGAAGGGGGAGGAGGAGGAGAGATGGGCAGCGTCGGTCTCGAGAGCCGATCGGCGAGCGTCCGATTCTCGCCCGCCGATTCGAAGGACAGCCACATCAAATGCCCCCCGCACGATGACGAGGGCGGGACTTCGGATAGCCGCTCAGCTTTTTGGCTTGGCCTTGGTCGTGCGCTTCGTGACCTGCATTTCCTTCGTGCCTGCGGCCTTCGCGGGCGATGCCTTGCTGCCGGCCGTTTTCTTGCGGCTCGACATTTCAGTTTCAGCGGGTTGGCTCGCTTGAGCCTTGCGTGGGGATGGCATGCTGACCTCCTTCAGTGTGTGTCCATATCGACACATTGATAACCATAGGATGCGGTCAGCCGGTATTCAAGACCCGGCGGGGCTTGCGCGTGACGTACCGGCCAAAAAAAGCTTCTGAGGACGAAGCATTTCGATGCGATGCGCGGCGCGTCCCGTGCTCAACGGATGAGCTTCAACCCCGCGGGCAACGTTTCGCCGAAGACGCGCCCTTCGTCCGCGCGATCGAGTTCGACGGTCTCGCGGACCATCGAGACCCACGCCTGCGCCGCGCCCATCGCTTCGAGGCGTTGCACGACGGCCGCGCGCGCTTCGTCTGGCAGGTCGCGCGAGCGGTCGCCGGTCATGCGGGCGATCTGCACGGCGGCGAACGCGGCGGGGTCGATCTTCTTCCAGTCGAGCGCGAGGATGGCGTCGAGCCAGGCGACGGCGACATCCGGCGGCACGACGCCGTGCGCGCTGCCATAGAAGGGCGCGCGCGCACCGATGCGGCCGACCGCCCACCAGCTCTGCACGTTCTCCGAAGGCTTTTTCAGGCGCGTGAGCAGCCACTCGCCGACCTCGATCTTGCGCTCGACGGGCACGCGTTCGAGCGATGCCGCGAGCCGCACCATGTCTTCGTAGCCCGCGCGCGCCGCACCCGCAGCCTTGCGATAACGGCTCGTGCCGGGCGGCTGAAGCACGAAGGCCATGTCGTCCAGAAGCCTCAACTGCGCCGCTTCGGGAAGTCCGCCGGCGGTGCGGCGCCAGAGCGTCCACCATTCGGACCAGATCTGGCTTTCGTTGCTGTACTGGATGCCCTGATCGAAGAGCGTCCACAGTTGCTCGACGCGCCACTCGTCGAGCGGGTGCCCGAAGCCCGGACGCATGCAGTAGCCCGTGAGATTGAGCCACAGGCGCTCGTGATCGGCGCTGCGGCGGCGCTTCTTCGCGCGCTCGAACAAAGCGCCGAAGAGCTCGCGCAGGAGCGCGATGTCCCAGGTGTCGCGCGCGCCGAGCGTCTGTTCGAGTTGCGCGCGCAGGCGCTTGACTTCCTTCGGGCCGACGTCGTGCGACTTCGCGCCGAACGTGCGGTCGATCAGCTCGATGGCCTTCGGCAGCGCCGGATGGGGTTCGCTCGCGGCGTCATCGGTCTGCGGCGCTTCGCGGCGCAGCTGAAATTCGAGCAGCCAGCGTTTCGCGGGATCGTCGACGGCGGTGCAGTGCATCTCCAGCGTGCCGACTTCCGTGAGCGATGTCGTCAGCTGGACCGGCGTTTCGCGCGCCCGGCCGTCGTTCGCGGCGCGCGGGTCGACGACCGTCGCGATCGGCGGCAGGCGCACGAAATCGCCCGATGCGGCCGCGAGGTCCGCGAGTTCACCCGCCGTGTACGCCGTCTCCGCCACCGACGACGCCAGGTGAAAGCGCACCGGCGCGCCGAGCGTGAGCGCGAAGGTCCGGCCGGCGAGATGGATCGGCTGGCCTTCTTCCGTGCCGCGCGGCAGGACGCAGACGCCGCGCATCGCGTTGGCGTCGTCTTCGAGCAGCAGGAAGAAACTGCGCGCCGAGCCGCCGCCGATCTTCGGCGCATGACCCCCGCGCGCGAGCGCATAAGCGACCGCGCCACGCGCGACCGCGACATCGGGATCGTGGTTCGCGAGCACGTTGACCGGTTCGCCGCGCCAGCCGGAAAGCGTATCGGCGATGCGGCGCGCGAGCGGACCGGCCCGAAACACGCCTCCGTTCAGCAGCAAGGTATCGGGAACGGCGAGCGTTTCGGCGGGGACGCCGAGCGCCTTGCGCGCCTCGCCCGCGTGCTGGCCGAGAAAGGCCGCGATATGCCGCGTGATGGCCGGATCGCTCGCATACGGCAACCCGAACTCGACGATGCCGCCGCGTGAGCGGCCGGGACGATCGTCCACGGACACCTTCGGAAAAAAGCCTTCGACGATGATCTGCTCGATCTCGTCGCGCGTGATATCCGTCGAACGCGCGCCGCCGATGAGTTTCGCGCCCGCGCCGAGCAGCGTGATCGACGCGGAATCAGGCGCTTCGTCGCCGAGCAACTGCTCCTTCGCGGCGCGGCAGCGTTCGACGAGTTGCGAGAGACGCGCGGCGGACAGGCGCGCGTCGCTGCCCGCGAGACGCCGCTCGGCGAGATGCGCGAGGGCGAGATCCATGTTGTCGCCGCCGAGCATCAGATGGTTGCCCACGCCGATGCGCGTGAGCACCGGCTCGCCGTTTTCCATCGCGACCTGAATGAGCGTGAGGTCGGTCGTGCCGCCGCCGACATCCACGATCATCACGAGCCGCGTGGCGGCGAGTTCGCCGGCGAGCGTCTCGCGATGATGAAACAGCCAGTCGTAGAACGCCGCCTGCGGCTCTTCCAGCAGCCGCAGCGTCTCCAATCCCGCCATGCGCGCCGCTTCGAGCGTGAGGGCGCGCGCGCCTTCATCGAACGAGGCGGGCACCGTCAGCACGACGTCTTGCGCGTCGAGCGGCGCATCCGGAAAGCGCTCGTTCCACGCCGCATGCACGTGCGCCAGATAGCTCGCGCTTGCAATGACGGGCGAGATTTTTTCGACGTCGTCGCCCGCGCCCCACGGGAGAATCGGCGCGAGGCGGTCGACCGCTGCGTGGGACAACCAGCTCTTCGCGCTCGACACGAGCCGTCCGGGCACCTGCGCGCCGAGCGTCCTCGCGAATCTGCCGATCACGGCGGGCGCTTCCATCTCGCCCCACGGCAGTTGCAGATCCTCGGACTTGAGCTCGCCCGGCGCATAGTGATAGCGCAATGACGGCAGAAGCGGTTGCGCGGCCACTTCGCCGGGACCGACGAGCTGCTCGATCTCGAACACGCGGATATCGTTCGATCCGGCCGGCGCATAGGCGACGACGGTATTGCTCGTGCCCAGATCGATGCCGACGCTGTACCGCGCGCCCGAGGCCTTTTTCTTGCGCGGGGACACTTACAGGCCCATGCCCTGATCCGCGCGCATGTCGCCACTCAGGCCGCCGCGCACATCGAACTCGACCTTCCAGCGCTCGGACGAACCGCGCGGAATCGCTTCGAGTTCGAGCGTGCCCGCTTCGGTCACGCGCGCATGCAGCTTGACCGGCACGACTTCGCCGGGCGTGCGGCCTTCGGGCGGCAACGACGCCTCGATCTCCTCGAGCTCCTGCAACTCGTCCGGTTGCCAGTATTCGAGCAGCGTGCCGACCTGATCCTGCCGGCGGACCGACGAGCCGAAAAAGCGGAAATGCACCGGCTCTCCGACGACGAGCCCGAACTCCTGCGCGGGCAACTCGGCGTCGGTGCCTTCCTCCATGCCGAACGGCGCGACACACAGCGCCTGCACGGGCGGCTCCAGCCCGGGCACGGCCGGCATCGCCGATTCGACCGCGACGTAGTACGCGCGCGCCGTGCCGCCACGGATGCGCACGCCCTTGCCGCGCCGCACGTAGCCGTAATAGGCCGCGCCGCGCGCGACCGCGAGATCGAGGTCCGCGCCTTCGAGCAGACGCGCGGGCGGCGCGCTTTCGGCGGCGAGCCAGGCATTGAGCGTCGTCATCACGCGCTCGACGAGCAGCGGCGACTTGAACACGCCGCCGTTGAAGAGCACGACGCTCGGATGCAGCAGCGTCGCGCCTTGCGGTGCCTGATGCCGGAGGCCTTCGACTTCGGCCAGCGCGTTGACCTGACGGCCGAGGAACGCGGCGAGATGGCGCGTGACGGCGGCGTCCTGCGCGTAAGGCAGACCGAGTTGCGTGAGACCGACGCGCGCGCGCGACACGGGCCGCGCGGATGCGTCGACTTGCGGGAAAAAGCCTTCGAGCAGGATCTGCGTGAGTTCCGCGCGCGTGAGTTCGGTGCGCAGCGATCCGCCGATCAGCTTCGAGCCGCGGCTCGGCACGACGAGCGGCACAGCTTCGACCGTCGGATCGGAAAGCAGCGTTTCCTTCGCCGAGCGGCATGCGTAGGTGAGGGCGCGCAACTGCCACGGATCGGGCTGCGTGCCGAGCGCTGCGAGCTTGCGCGCGACCGTGTGCGCGAGCGCGAGGTCCATGTTGTCGCCGCCGAGCAGGATATGTTCGCCGACCGCGACGCGATGCAGTTCGAGATTCCCTTCGCGCTCGACGACTGCGATCAGCGAGAGGTCGGTCGTGCCGCCGCCGACATCGACGACGAGAATCACATCGCCCACCTTGACCTGCTTGCGCCAGCCGCCGGCCGACTTCTGGATCCAGCTATAGAGCGCGGCTTGCGGCTCTTCGAGCAGCGTCATGCGCGAATAGCCGGCGGCCGCGGCGGCTTCGGCGGTGAGTTCGCGGGCGGCGGGATCGAAGGACGCGGGAATTGTCACGGTGACGTCCTGCCGGTCGAACGGCGCGTCCGGATGCGCGTGATTCCACGCCTCGCGCAAGTGCGTCAGATAGCGCACCGAGCTTTCCATCGGCGATACGCGCTCGACTTCCTCGGGTGCATCGGACGGCAGGATAGCCGCGCGGCGATCGACGCCCGGATGGCACAGCCAGCTTTTCGCGCTGGAGACGAGGCGGATCGGCGTGCCCGCGCCGCGGCTCCTCGCCAGTTCGCCGACGATGAACGTGCGCTCCTGCGTCCACGGCAGCGTGAGATCGCCGGGCGCGAGCTCGTTTTCGTGCGGCAGATAGAGGAAAGAGGGCAGCAGATCGCGCTCTTCGGCGGCGCCGGGCGCGGTCAGTTGCGAGATCGGCAGCACGCCCTGCGCGGTTTTCTCGCCGTCGCTCGCGCTCATGTCTACATAGGAGAGCGCGCAATGCGTCGTGCCGAGATCGACGCCGATCGAATAGCGCGCCTGATTCTCGTTGCTGTCGATATCGCTCACAGTTCCACCTCCGCCGGCGCGACGATGCTTGCATCATGGGAGGGCGCGAGCTTCGGCAGGCGCGTGTCTTCGACCTTCCAGCCGCGATGGCTCACCTGGCCGTTGAATGGCGCCTTGCCGACGACATTGCCGGTCAGACGCACCGCGGCCGCATCGAACCCTTCCTGCAGCGTGACGCGGCTGCCTTCGGCTTCGGTGCGCACGGGCTTGATCGTGAAGTGCTCGCGCAGCACCGCGCGGCAGCCGTCGTGCACGAGGCGGGCGGCCGCGCCGATATCGGCGTCGCTGTAATTGACGATGTCCTCTTCGACGAAATCGATGAAACGCGCATCGCGTTGCAAAAGGCCGAGCAACTGAAGCGCGGCGACCGGGCTTGCTTCCTTCAGCACGGACGGCGCGGGCTGCGCGGGTGCGGGCGCCGGCGCGGCGGCCACGGGCGCGGCGGCGGGCCTGGGCGCTTCGGCTGCGAAATCGGGCGCTTCGGGCGCTTCGGGCGCTTCGCGCAGGCGCTGCACGCGGCCCGCGAACGCTGCATTGCCCAGAATGCCGAAGAAGGCGCCGAAGGCAATGCCTATCCTGCCGAAAAAGCCTGGATTCATGTCGGTCATGTGATGCTCCTGTAGGCCGCGCGAGGACGACCCTATCCTCGGGCGGCGCGGGTGGCCGGTGTTCGGTGCCGTATCGGCGGGGGTGATGCCGGGATGCTGCCGGTGCGCGCGGCCCTCGGGCCGCGTCGTCCGCGAAAGCGCGGCAAAGCATGAAAAGCGCTTCGGCGTTTATACCGTATCCCGGTATTTTCCATGATGTCGCGCGTCGGCCGGAAAAAAGCGCGGGCGAGGCGCGCGGCGGCGGGCCTCATTCTCGCGATTTGCGCGGTCAAGTCAAGGCGCGGCGCGGGTTTCCGGCGTTTCGGGCGTTTCGGGCGCGATTCAGGCCTTGTAGCCGATCTTGCGCAGCAGGTCCTTGCGCCACTGGACGTCTTCGGCCGTCTCGACGCCGAGGGGCGGCAGCCCATCCACGACGCCGACGATTCCGCGTCCCTGATCCGTCTGAGCGACGAGCACCTGCGTCGGATTGGCGGTCGCGCAGAAGATGCGGCAGACCTCCGGCACGGTCTTCACCGTATTGAGCACGTTGACGGGAAAGAAGCCGTCGCCGAGCACGATGATGAAGCTGTGTCCCGCGCCGATGGTCTGCGCATTGCGCGCGGCCAGCTCGACGAGCTTTTCGTCCGTACCCGACGTGCGCACGAGCCGCTTGCCCGACGCCTCGCAGAACGCGAGCCCGAAGCGAATGCCCGGCACCGCGCCGACGAGCGCCTCGTGCAGATCCTCGACCGTCTTGATGAAATGAGACTGGCCGAGGATGAAGTTGGTGTCCTCGGGCTTGTCGATGGCAATGGCGAGCAGTTCCATGGCGGATCTCCGTTGCGCGCTGGAAATTCCATGGTAGGCGCTTTTCACGCGCGCATTTCGAACCCCGCGAGATACCCCGCCGCGTCGCCGCCGTCCCAAACCCGGCGATCGCAGAGGGTGGCCGCGCGCCGCTCCTCGGGCAGCGCAATCCCCGACGCCCGCGCCGCGTCGCGATAAAGCGCGGTCTGATTGACGCTCGCCGCGACGGCTGCGTCGTCGATATCGGCATCGAGCATGCCCCAGCGCCGATACTGCGTGATGAACCACAGCCCGTCCGATACGCGCGGATAGTTGACCGCGCCGCCATCGAAGAATCGCACCGGCAGCGCGCGCGCATCGCCGCCGTCCGTGGCGACGAGGCGCGGCTCGATCAGCGCGCGCGGCACGCCGAGCAGTTCAGCCGACGCCAGCGCCTGCGCGATCTCCTTACGATGGTCGCTCGAATCGAGCCATGCGCAGGCGTCGAGCATCGTGCGCACGAGCGCGCGCGCCGTCGCCGGGTAGAGCGCCGCGAAATCGCGCCGGCAGGCGAGCACCTTCTCCGGATGATCCGGCCAGATCTCGCTCGTGTACGCGACCGTTTTGCCCGCATTGCGCGCCTCGGCCACCGCGTGCCACGGCTCACCCGCACAGAAGCCGTCGAGCGCGCCTTCGACGAGCGCATCGGCCATGCGCGGCGGCGGAATCACGACGCTCTGGACATCGCGCAAGGGATGCACGCCGTGCGCCGCGAGCCAGTAGTAAAGCCACATCGCGTGCGTGCCGGTCGGAAACGTCTGCGCGATGACGGGCCGCCGCCCGAGCGAGGCCAGCGCGTCCTTCACGCTCGCGCCGTGCTCGATCGCATCGGCGAGCGGACGCGACAGCGTGATCGCCTGGCCGTTGCGGTTGAGGACCATCAGCACCGCCATGTCCGCCCGCGGCCCGCCGATGCCCAGTTGCACGCCGTACACGAGTCCATAGAGCGCATGTGCGGCGTCGATTTCGCCGGATAGCAGCTTGTCGCGCACGGCGGCCCACGAAGGCTGACGGCACAACTCGATCTTGATGCCGTGCCGCGCGCCGAGTTCGCGCAATGCCGCGACGGCGAGCGGCGCGGCATCGGAAAGGGCGACGAAGCCGAGCCGCAGATGCGTGCGTTCGGGCGCGGGAGAAGTCGTGTCGGGGGAGTTCATAGGTGTCGGTGGCGCTAGAACAGGTCGGACAGCGCGAGCAGTTGACGCGCGATCTCCGCGACCTTCACGCCCTGATCCATCGCGCGCTTGCGAAGTGCCGCATAGGCATCGTGTTCGGACATGCCGCGCTTGTCCATCAACAGACGTTTCGCGCGGTCGATGACCTTGCGCTGCTCCAGTTCATCCTCGACTTTGGCGAGACGCTGGCGCAATTGCGCTTCATGCGCGAAGCGCGCGAGTGCGACGTCGATGATCGGTGCGAGCCGCGCGGGCGCGAGCCCTTCGACGGAATACGCGGTGACGCCCGCGCCGACCGCCGCACGAATGAATTGCTGGTCCGCGTCGTTGCTGAACATCAGCACGGGGCGCGGCGCGGCCTTGTTCATCACGGCGAGCTGTTCGAGCGTATCGCGCGAGGGCGATTCGGTGTCGATGATGACGACATCGGGCTTCTGACTCTCGACGGCCTTGTGCAAGGCCGACGGCGCGGCGACTTCGGCGAGCATGTCATAGCCCATGCGGGCGAGTTGCTCGCGCAAATCGCCGATGGGCTTGTCGGTGTCGGTGACGAGAAGAACGCGAAGCATGCGGGACGCGGAGGAGGTCATGCGAAGAACGGCAAAAGCGGCTCATATGACTTTAGCGCGCCGCCTGCCGTTTGAGAACCCGCTTCAGGCTGCATGGGCCAGGCCGTTCGCGCTCGCGGCGTGCGTCGTGAATTCAGCCGCTTCTCCAATCGCACCGCCGATGAGGATCACCGCGGGACTGCCGAGACCGGCCGCCGAGGCTTCTTCTGCGAGACGGCCGAGCGTCGTGACGAGACGCCTTTCCTTCGACGATCCCGCGTTCTGCACGACGGCCGCGGGCGTATTCGAAGGAAGCGCTTCCATCAACGATGCCGTGATGCTCGCGATGCGGCTCATGCCCATATAGATCGCGAGTGTGGTGCCGGTGGCGGCGAGGGCGGCCCAATCCGGCTGACTGTGATCCTGCATGTGCGCGGTGACGAAGGTCACGCCCTGGCAATGATCGCGATGCGTGAGCGAGATGCCGAGTCCCGCCGCCGCCGCGAAGCCCGACGACACACCGTTGACGATATCGACCGGAATATGCGCTTCACGCAGCGCCGCGATCTCCTCGCCGGCGCGGCCGAAGAGCAAAGCGTCGCCGCCCTTCACGCGCACCACATGCAATCCCTTCCTCGCATAGCGCTGCATGAGGCGCTGAATGAACGCTTGCGGCGTCGACTTGCAGCCGCCGCGCTTGCCGACGCGAATCACGCGCGCATGCGGCGCGAGCGTGACGATGTCCGCGTTGGCCAGATCGTCGACGAGCAGGATGTCGGCGGCGGCGAGCGCCTTCGCGGCGCGCAGGGTCAGCAGGTCGAGATCGCCGGGACCTGCGCTTAACAGAGTGACTTTGCCTTGGATGGTGCTCATCGTTGCTTACCTGTTCTGCGTACGTGCGTATGTGCGTATGTGGGGCGCATCGGCGCGGCAAACGCCAATAGCGTCCGCTCGTGTCGCTGCACGATGGGGACGCCTTTGTCCTTGCTCTTTTGCTTCGAGATGCCGCGAGCGCCGTTGCCCGCAGTGGTTTTCTCGATGCAATAAGCGGGCCATTGCGCGAAACAAGGACTGGGTCGCGCTCGCCGCACTGTGCTTGTGCGCGCTCGACACACGCGGCACCGCTTCGGCGCGAATGTGCTTCGTTCCAGTGACTGAACGGACGAACCGGTTGGTACAAAATCCGGCGCGAAGAACGAGGTCGATGTTCGCGCGTTCGCACGTCATCAGTGCTGCGTCGCACCATCGCTGTGCCCGCCTGCATCGAAACGCGCCGTGAAGCGCGTGCGCCCCGGCAGTGCATGCGTTGCGCAAAGCCGTATGCAGCAAGCCTCTTCGGCCGATGCGTCGCGCATGGCATAGCCCTTGCCTTATGTCTTGCCATCGGATCAACGGCGATCCGTCCTGAATACAGCGCCCGACAGGTGAAGAACGTGCGGGCATCGGACAACGGCGTCCCCCGCATCGGCTTCCCGGTCGATGCGCGGGACGCCTTTCTTTTTTTGCGGAAAGACGATGGACAAAGCCACCCGGATCGATCTCTTCAGCATGCGCAGCGCGCCGATGCGCGCCTTCCATCTCACGTGGATGGCCTTCTTCGTGTGCTTTTTCGCGTGGTTCGCCTGCGCGCCGCTGATGCCGCTCATCAAGCGCGAGTACGGCCTCACGGCGGATCAGGTCGCGAACATCAACATCGCGGCCGTGGCCGTGACGATTCTGGTGCGCCTCGTCGTCGGGCCGATGTGCGATCGCTTCGGGCCGCGCAAGGTGTATAGCGCGCTGCTGCTCGCGGGTGCGGTGCCGGTGCTCGGCGCGGCGCTGTCCACGGGCTACGACAGCTTCCTGTGGTGCCGTCTTGCGATCGGCGCAATCGGCGCGAGCTTCGTCATCACGCAGTACCACACGTCGGTGATGTTCGCGCCGAACGTCGTCGGCACCGCGAACGCGACCACGGCAGGCTGGGGCAATGCGGGTGCGGGCGCGGCACAGGCGGTCATTCCGCTCTTCGTCGCGGCCGCTATCGCGCTCGGTACGGGTGAAGCATCGGCATGGCGCGTCGCGCTGATCGTGCCGGGCATCGCGATGCCGGTGATGGCCTTCTTCTACTGGCGCTACACGCAGGACTGTCCGCAAGGCGATTTCGCGACGCTGCGCCGTGCGGGCATCGCCATCGACGGCGGCAAGAAGGGCGGCTGGCAGAGCTTCCTCGCCGCCTGCTCGAACTATCGCGTGTGGATGTTGTTCGTGACCTATGGTGCGTGCTTCGGCGTGGAAGTGTTCATCCACAACATGGCGGCGGTGTATTACGTCGATCGCTTCAATCTCACGCTCGGTCAGGCGGGCATGGCGGCGGGCAGCTTCGGCCTGCTCGCGCTCTTCGCCCGCGCGCTCGGCGGCTGGCTCTCCGATAAAGCCGCAGCAAAGAAAGGCCTCGATATCCGCGCGACGCTGCTCTTCGCATTGATCGCGGGCGAAGGCCTCGGTCTCTATGCATTCGCGCATGCGCCGAGCGTCGTGCTCGCGGTCGTTTCGATGCTCGCGTTCGGTCTCTTCACGCACATGGCGTGCGGTGCGACTTACGCGCTCGTGCCCTTCATCGACCGAAAGGCACTCGGCGGCGTGGCCGGCGTCATCGGCGCGGGCGGTAACGTCGGCGCCGTCGCGGCGGGCTTCCTGATGAAGGGGCTCGGCAACGCGCAGGCGACGCTCTCGATGCTCGGCGTGGTCGTCGCGGGCACGGCGTTGTGCGCGCTCGCGGTGCGTTTCTCTCCCGAACACAAGGCACGCGAAGCGGCACTGCGCGAAAGCGCCCTCGCAGCCAACAACGTCATTGCCAACTGAGAGGGCCCGTCATGAAAATCGTCGTCATCGGCCACGGCATGGTCGGCCACAAGTTCCTCGAATGTCTCGCCGATAGCGGCAATGACGCGCTGCACGTGACGGTGCTGTGCGAAGAGCCGCGCGCCGCGTATGACCGCGTGCATCTGACCGAATTTTTCTCGGGCAGGAGCGCGGCTGATCTGTCGCTCGTCGAAGCGGGCTTTTTCGAGCGTTCGGGCTATGCGCTGAAATTGAACGCGCGCGCGGTCGCCATCGATCGCGCGGCGCGCACGGTCACGGCTTCGACCGGCGAAGTGCTGCCGTACGACAAGCTCGTGCTCGCGACCGGCTCATACCCGTTCGTGCCGCCGGTCGAGGGCAAGGACCGCGACGGCTGCTTCGTGTATCGCACGATCGAGGACCTCGAAGCGATGCAGTCGTTCGGCGCGCGCTCGAAGACGGGCACGGTGGTCGGCGGCGGCCTGCTCGGTCTCGAAGCAGCGAAGGCGCTGCGCGACATGGGGCTCGAAACGCACGTGATCGAGTTCGCGCCGCGTTTGATGGCGGTGCAAGTCGACGATGGCGGCGGTCGCGTATTGCGCGCGAAGATCGAGGAGCTCGGCGTCACGGTGCATACGGGCAAGAACACGCTCGCGATCGTCGATGGCGCAGGCGCGGTGAACCGCATGAATTTCGCCGATGACACGCATCTCGACACCGACATGATCGTGTTCTCCGCGGGCATTCGTCCGCGTGACGACATCGCCCGCGCCGCGGGTCTCACGATCGGCCCGCGTGGCGGCATCGTGATCGACGACACCTGCCGCACGAGCGATGCCGATATCTTCGCCATCGGCGAATGCGCGTTGTGGAAAGGCCAGTTGTTCGGCCTCGTCGCGCCCGGGTACGACATGGCGCGCATCGTCGCGAAGCAGATCATCGGCGAGGACGCGGCGTTCGCGGGCGCGGACATGAGCACGAAGCTCAAGCTGATGGGCGTGGATGTGGCGAGCATCGGCGATGCGCACGGCAAGACGGCCGGCTGCCGCACGTATCAGTACAGCGACGAGCGCAAGCAGGTCTACAAGAAGATCGTCGTGTCCGAATGCGGCAAGTTTCTTCTGGGCGGCGTGATGGTCGGCGATGCGGCCGAATACGGCACGCTCCTGCAGATGATGCTGAACAAGATCGAGCTGCCCGAAGCGCCCGAGTTCCTGATCCTCCCGCAAAGCGATGGTAAGGCGAAGCCCGCGCTCGGCGTCGAAGCATTGCCCGATGGCGCGCAGATCTGTTCATGCAACAACGTGAGCAAGGCGGAAATCTGCGCGGCGGTCTGCGCCGGCGCGACGAGCATCGGCGCGATCAAGTCGTCGTGCAAGGCGGGCGCGTCGTGCGGCGGCTGCGTGCCGCTCGTCACGCAGGTAATGAAGTCGGAGATGAAGCGGCAAGGTCTCGCGGTGAACAATCATCTCTGCGAGCACTTTCCGTATTCGCGTCAGGAGCTGTATCACATCGCGCGCGTGGAAGGGCATCGCACGTTCGGCGCGCTGCTCGCGAAACATGGCAAGGGGCGCGGCTGCGATATCTGCAAGCCGGCGGTCGCGAGCATTCTCGCATCGTGCTGGAACGAGTTCGTGCTGAAGAAGGAGCACGCGAGCCTGCAGGACTCGAACGATTACTACCTCGCGAATATTCAACGCGACGGCACGTATAGCGTCGTGCCCCGCATGCCGGGCGGCGAAGTGACGCCCGATGGCCTGATCGCGGTCGGGCAGGTCGCGAAGAAGTACGGCCTTTATACGAAGATCACCGGCGGCCAGCGTGTGGACATGTTCGGCGCGCGTGTCGAGCAGTTGCCGTTCATCTGGGAAGAGCTGATCGCGGCGGGCTTCGAATCGGGTCATGCCTATGGCAAGGCGCTGCGCACGGTGAAGTCGTGCGTCGGCTCGACGTGGTGCCGCTATGGCGTCGGCGATTCGGTCGGTCTCGCGATCGAACTGGAGAACCGGTACAAGGGCCTGCGCACGCCGCACAAGATCAAGTTCGGCGTATCGGGCTGCACGCGCGAATGCGCCGAGGCGCAAGGCAAGGACGTCGGCGTCATCGCGACGGAAAAGGGCTGGAACCTCTACGTCTGTGGCAACGGCGGCATGAAGCCGCGCCACGCCGAACTCATTGCGTCCGATCTCGATCACGACACGCTCGTACGCTATATCGACCGCTTCCTGATGTTCTACGTGCGCACGGCCGATCGCCTGCAGCGCACGAGCGTGTGGCGCGACAACCTCGAAGGCGGCCTCGATTATCTGATCGACGTGGTCATCAACGACAAGCTGTCCATCGCCGCCGAACTCGAAGCGGAGATGCAACTCGTCGTCGATACGTACGAGGACGAGTGGAAGAAGGCCGTCACGGACCCGCATACACGTAAGCGCTTCCGTCACTTCGTCAACAGCGAACAGGGCGATGCGAACGTGACCTTCGTGGAAGAGCGCGGCCAGATTCGCCCCGCGACGCTCGAAGAGCGCAAGTCGAAGCTCGCTGACATTGCTGTCGTAGTCGAAACCGCCTGAACCCTGGAGAAATGATCATGAACGACCGTATCGAACAGGACTGGACCGCCGTGTGTGAACTCGACGACATCGTGCCGGATACCGGCGTCTGCGCGCTCGTGAAGGGCACGCAGGTCGCGGTGTTCCATCTCGCGGGCGAGGACGCGGCCGTCTACGCGATCGACAACTACGATCCGCATTCGCAAGCCGCGGTGCTGTCGCGGGGCATCGTGGGGAGTCTGGGCGAGCGCATCGTCGTCGCATCGCCGATCTACAAGCAGCACTTCGATCTGCGCACCGGCGAATGCCTCGAAGCGCCGGAGCTATCGGTCAGCGCGTATCGCGTGAAGGTCGCGGGCGGCAAGGTGTGGGTCGCGGCATGAAGACCGAATATGCGGTTGCGGGCATGGCGTCGTTGCGCGATACCGCGTCGCGCCAGCGGCTCGTCGTCATCGGCAACGGCATGGCGGGCATGCGCACGGTCGAGGAACTGCTGAAGATCGCGCCCGGGCTGTACGACATCACCGTGTTCGGCGCCGAGCCGTACGGCAATTACAACCGCATTCTGTTGTCGCCGATGCTCGCGGGCGAAAAGACTGTCGATGACATCATCCTCAACACGCGCGAGTGGTACGACGCGAACGGCATCACGCTGCATGCGGGCGATGCGGTCATCGGCATCGATCGGGCGCGGCGCATCGTGCGTTCGCAGAAGGGCGTCGAGGCGCGTTACGACCGCTTGCTGATTGCGACCGGATCGAAGCCTTTCATCATTCCGGTGCCCGGATGCGATCTTCCCGGCGTGATCGCGTTTCGTGACATACACGATGTCGAAACGATGCTGGATGCGGCGCGCGATCATCGTCATGCGGTGGTCATCGGCGGCGGCTTGCTCGGGCTCGAAGCGGCGAACGGTTTGCAACGGCGAGGCATGACCGTGACGGTCGTGCATGCGGGCGAAAGCCTGATGGATCGTCAGCTCGATGCAAGCGCGTCCGCGTTGCTCAGGCGTTCTCTCGAAGCAAAAGGCCTGCGCTTCGTGATGGCCGCTCAGACCACCGAAATCATCGGTGAAAGCCGCGTGCGCGCCGTGCGTTTCGCGGACGGCACGCAGATCGACGCGGACCTCGTCGTGATGACGGCAGGCGTGCGGCCCAACATCGCGCTCGCGCAAGAGGCCGGACTGCATTGCGAGCGTGCGATCGTCGTGGACGACACGCTGCAGACTTTCGACCCGCGCGTGTACGCAGTGGGCGAATGCGTGCAGCATCGCTCGGCGACCTTCGGTCTCGTCGCGCCGATCTGGGATCAGGCGCGCGTGGCGGGCGCGCATCTCGCGGGCGCGGGGCATCGCCGCTATGTGCAGCGCGCGACCGCGACCAAGCTGAAGGTGACGGGCGTCGATCTGTACTCGGCCGGCGATTTCATCGGCGGCGACGACAGCGAGGATCTCGTGCTGCGCGATCCCCGGCGCGGCGTCTACAAGCGTCTCGTGTTGAACGCGGGACGTCTGATCGGCGCGGTGCTGTATGGCGACGTGAAGGACGGCGGCTGGTACTTCGATCTGATTCAGAACCGCACGGACGTATCGCATCTGCGCGGCAGGCTTCTCTTCGGCAAGACCCTTTGCGAAGCGGGCGCATCAGCATAAGCAGGAGAGACCTTGAGCGTGACCAAGCCCATCATCCCGATTCAATCGGCCTCCGTCAAAACCACGTGCCCGTATTGCGGCGTCGGCTGCGGTGTGGAGGCGTCGCCGAAGAGCGCGACCGAAGTAACGATCGCGGGCGACGAAGCGCATCCGTCGAACTTCGGCCGTCTGTGCGTGAAGGGCTCGGCGCTCGGCGACACGATCGGACTCGAAGGGCGCCTGCTCAGCCCGAAGCTGCGCGGCCGGCATACCGGATCGCTCTCCGAGGTGTCGTGGGACGACGCGCTCGGCACGGTTGCGAGCGGCTTTGCGCGCATCATCGAACAGCATGGTCCGGATGCGGTCGCGTTCTATGTATCGGGCCAGTTGCTCACCGAGGATTACTACGTCGCCAACAAGCTGATGAAGGGCTATATCGGCAGCGCGAACATCGACACGAATTCGCGGCTGTGCATGTCGTCGTCGGTAGCGGGGCACAAGCGTGCATTCGGCGAAGACCTCGTGCCCCTGAACTACGAGGACCTCGAACTCGCGGACCTCGTCGTGCTGGTCGGCTCGAACACGGCATGGTGCCATCCGATTCTCTTTCAGCGCATCGTGAAGATGAAGGAGAAACGGCCGGAGATGAAGATCGTCGTGATCGATCCGCGCCATACCGCAACGTGCGAAATGGCCGATCTGCACCTGCCGCTCAAGCCCGGCAGCGACGTTCCGCTCTTCAACGGCCTGCTCGCATTCCTCGCGGAACATGGCGCGACGGATGCGACCTTCGTCGATGCGCATACCCGCGGCTTCGATGCCGCGCTCGCCGCGGCTGGACCTTCCGATCTCGCGCAAACGGCGAAGGACTGCAAGCTCGACCAACACGACCTGATGACGTTTTATCGGCTGTTCGCATGCACGGAACGTGTGGTGACGGTCTATTCGCAGGGCGTGAATCAGTCGAGCGCGGGGACGGATAAAGTCAATGGCATCATCAACTGTCATCTGGCGACGGGACGTATCGGCAAGCCGGGCATGGGGCCGTTTTCTTTCACCGGCCAGCCCAACGCGATGGGCGGCCGCGAAGTCGGCGGCCTCGCGAATACGCTTGCCGCGCACCTCGAGTTCGGCGATCCGCTGCATGGCGAGATCGTGCAGACGTTCTGGAATTCGCCTGTGATCGCGGAGCGCGCCGGATTGAAGGCCGTCGAATTGTTCGATGCAATCGAAGCCGGCCGCGTGAAAGCGGTATGGGTGATGGGCACCAATCCTGTCGTGAGCCTGCCCGACGGCGATCGCGTGAAGCGGGCACTCGAACAGTGCGAGCTCGTGGTGAGCTCGGACATCGTCGAGAAGACGGATACCAACGCGTTCGCCGATGTGCTGCTGCCCGCGCTCGGCTGGGGCGAGAAAGACGGCACCGTGACGAACTCGGAGCGGCGCATCTCGCGTCAACGCGCGTTCATTCCGGCGCCGGGCGAGGCGCGCGCGGACTGGCGAATCATGTGCGACGTCGCGCGTCGCATGGGCTTCGACGGCTTCGACTTCGCGGGGCCGCATGAGATTTTCGACGAGCACGCGCGGCTCTCGGCATATCGCAACGATGCGGCGACGGGCGTGCATCGCGCGTTCGACATCGGCGGTTTGACGGGCCTCGATCGCGCGCAATACGACGCCTTGCAGCCGACGCAATGGCCGCTGCGCTCCGTGGAAGAAGGCAGCGTTACGAGGCTCTTCGAAGATCAGCGCTTCAGTCACGCGGACGGTTGCGCGCGCTTCGTCCCGACGCCGCCGCGCCATCCCGTCAACGCGCCCGACGAAGACTATCCGCTCGTGCTCAACACCGGCCGCGTGCGCGATCAATGGCACACGATGACGCGCACCGGCCGATCCGCGAAGCTCGCGGGACACATCAGCGAATCGTTCATCGACATGCATCCGCAAGACGCGCTCGCATGCGGCGTGCGCGAAGGCGAGCTTGCGCGCGTGTCGAGCCGTTGGGGTTCGATGATCGCGCGCGTGCAACACGGCGGCGGCATGCCGCGCGGCAGCGTGTTCGTGCCGATTCACTGGAACGATCAGGTCGCCTCGGACGCGCGCGTCGGCGCGGTGGTCAATCCCGTCGTCGATCCTGTTTCGGGCGAGCCTGAATTCAAGCACACGCCTGTCGCGATCGAGAAATTTCACGTCACGTGGCACGGCTTTTCGCTCTCGCGCACCGCGCCCGATCTCGACATGGTCACGCACTGGACGCGCGTGCACGGCGCGCGACACGTGCGCTACGAGATGGCGGGCCGTAATCGCTTCGATGCATCGCATGGCGATCATCACGACTGGGCGCGTGCGCTCTTTCATATCGACGATCGACACGCGGACTGGATCGAATACGAGGACAAGAGCGCGGGCGTGTATCGCGCGGCGCATGTGGTGGATGAGCGCATCGAGAGCTGCGTGTTCATCTCCGAACGGCCCGATCTGCCCGCGCGGGAATGGCTCGCGACGCTCTTCGAGAAGGACCGGCTCGACGACGACGACCGCGCGAGCCTCCTGCTCGGCCAGCCTTCGGTCAAGGGCGAGGACACGGGGCCGACCGTGTGCTCGTGCTTCGGCGTCGGACGCAATACCATCTGCAACGCGATCCGCGACAAGGGACTGAAAACCGCCGCGCAGATCACGTCCTGCGTGAAGGCCGGCGGCAACTGCGGGTCGTGTGTGCCGGAGTTGAAGAAACTCATCGTCGAGACAGAGATGGCGCGTCTGAGCGCGGTCTGAGTTGCGCGTGTCCACCTTTCAAAATCGGACGCAGGTCGCCCGCCTTCTGCGTCGGTAACACTCCCACTATGCGGGTGAACCTTTGGAGACCCCCGTAAACAGGGCGTTTCAGGGGTGTGGCCCCGCCGAATGAGCGGTGGCCAACCAAGATTTCTCACGAATTGTTACGACGTGAAATGTAATGTTGGCTCGCCCACGCTTCGTCCGATTCATCTTCCGTACAGTCACATCAAAACGCAGGCAATTGAAAGACCAAAGCCTGCAGACAAACACAAGAAGTGATACGGGGATTGCGATGAAGAAGAACGCAAAACAAATAGACCATGCGGAAGGCCTACGCGCCACGATCCGCTCGACGGCAGCCAAGAGCCCGTCACAACTACACGTTGACCTGTTGCACGAACGGCGGCTTCAGTTGAACGAAGTCCGCAACGTTCGCACCTTGCACCGCTCCTGACCGGTTAGCCCGCGCCCAAAACGCGCCCTGCTTCCCAACGCTCGCTGATTTTCACGCTGGTTCATCGACGTGGAGTTGAAGCGGGCCTTGGAGATAGGAATGCTAAATAAATGATTTCGCTGTGCCAGCTACATACCGGCGTCGATGTAGCTGGAATTGACTGTGCGCCTACACCTGGAGACTTCACCATGCAACGCAAACTGATCGCAGCAGCAGCCGTTCTCTCCCTCGTTTCCGCCGCTGCTTTCGCCACGGGCACCTCGTCCAGCTCGAGCTCGACTTCGGGCGGCAACACCGCGGCAGCCGTGTTCGGCTACGGCTCGTTCACCGCAACCAACGCCGGCATCGCCAACGGTCACGCATCGTCGACGGCCGGCCAGGGCTTCGGCGTGACGGGCAACACGACCAACGCGACGACCGGCCACATCAACACGTCGTCGGTGGGCGGCAAGGGCTTCGGCGGTTCGACGGCAACGGGCACCTCGGGCGCCGACGCTGCTGCGAACGCCTGGAGCAAGCTGGGCGGCGGCTGGCGCTAAGCACGCGGCGACGGAGGGCGGACTTCGCCGCAACGGGGTTCGCTTATCCGCAACCGACGTGACCGTAGTTCGAAGAACAAAAAACAAAATCCAATCTTACTTGTTCGATAAGGAATGCAAATCATGAAACGCACTCTGATCGCTGCCGCACTGCTCTCGTTCGTCTCCGTCGCCGCAATGGCCACGACCACGAACTCCAGCTCCTCCTCGACCTCGGGCGGCTCGACGGCCGCGTCGGTCTCGGGTTTCGGCCATTTCACCGCCAGCAACTACGGCACGGCCAACGGCAACGCGCAATCGATCGCCGGCAACGCGTTCGGCGTGACGGGCAACGCGACCAACGCCACGACGAGCCACACCAACACGTCGAACGTGGGCGGTTTCGGTCACGGCAACGCGCAAGCGGGCGGCACCTCGGGCGCGGACGCAGCGGCCAACGCATGGAGCAAGCTGGGCGGCGGCTGGCGCTAAGCCGGCCTGAGCGCCCCAAGGCAGAGGCGGCGTCATGACGAGCGAGCGCTTGCGGGACTCCGCCTTTGCCGAACCTATAAAAAAACTCTAAGTCGTCCGGGACCGTCATGCGCCGTGGCGTCCCCTTTCTTCCGGAGCACCAAATGAACAAGACCACTTTGCAGTTGGCATGCGCGGTTCTGTTTTGCGCCGCGCAACTGGCCCACGCCGACACCACGGCCAATTCCTCGTCCGGCTCGGTTTCGGGTTCGACGTCCACGGGTATCGGCCAGGGCGGCGGTTCGAGCCTGAACAACATCGGCACGTCGGCGAACTCGACGGCCAACACCAGTTCCAATTCCTCGTCGGTGGGCGGCCTCGGCGTCGCGACGGCCAGCGGTGGCCGTTCGTCGGCACAGGGCGGCTCGTCGAACGTGAACATCTCGCTGTCGATGCCGCAGCTCACGAATTCGGGCACGGATGCGAGCGGCACCGACGCGACCGGCAAGGCGGCGAGCGGCCCCGGTTCGAGCGCGTTCGACACGCGCACGACGGTCGATTACAACCAGAGCTCGTACTCGGTGCGCACGACGCCGTCGATCGCGGCGCCCGCGCTCACGACGACGCTCTCCGACACCTGCATGGGCTCCGCCAGCTTCGGCCTGTCGATCACGGGCTTCGGCGCGACCGGCGGCACGACCCTCGTCGATCAGGCATGCGTACGTCGTCTCGATGCACGCGAATTCCGCGCGATGGGCCTGACCGATGTCGCGCTGGCGCTCCTGTGCCAGAGCGACGCGAACCGCCGCGCAGTCGAAGCGACGGGCCATCTGTGCCCGGGCACAACCACGCCGCTCGCGAAGTCGGGTGCTGACGCCGTGCTGTCGGACGATGAAAAGTATCGCGACCCGCTGGTCCGCGCGCGCCTCGGCTTGCCGGTGACCGCCGCGAACAATCCGGAAGTCAACATGAAGACGCAGGACGACGCGAAGCAGGCTCAGCCGGCGCCCGCGAAGCGGGTCGCGCAGCCCACGCCCGTCGCGGCCCGCGTGTACGATCAGACTGACGGCGCGAACGGCGTCGAAGTCGCGAGCGCGCCGATCGGCGAGAAGATCGAAGTCTCGCTGGTGAAGTGACGAAGCACCAGGTCCAATGGCGGAGTGGCGCCGTTAAACAGAAGAGACGCGCCTGTGACAACAGGCCGTCTCTCCCTTTGAAGGGTTGGCTCTGAAAGACTGGTCCCGGAGAGTCAACCCTCGTTTTCCCGCTGAGGCATGCGATGAAGAGTCACACGAAAATGGCGGCCATCGCGCTCGCGGCGAGTGCGGCAGTCTGGATGATGCCGATGAGCGCGCACGCCGATGCGAACGCCGGCGTGATCTGGGCCGCGAATCCGGTCGGTGTGCAGCCGATGCCCGATGCGCACGCGCTCGCGCTCTTGCCTTCGAGCGGCTATGTGCCCTTGCAGAGCTCGGGCGGAAAGTGCCTGCTCGTCGCGCGGCGCGGCACGCAGATCGTCGCGGTGGAATTGTCGCCGCTCTCGGTCGGCGCGAAAATCGTCGGCTGGAAGCCGCAGGAGATCGACATGAGCACGCTCACGTCGAAGTGGGGCTACCAGCCTCCGAAATCGTCGATCGATACGAAGAGTTTCGGCAATCCCGTCACGAACACGATCGCGGAACAGGGCAAGACCGATACGTCGAAGGGCGGATCGTATGCGCGCGCGAGCAGCTGGAGCAACAACAACGTCGAGGCGCATAGCAGCGCGATCGCGTCGAGTTCGGGCGAGACCGAAGCTGCCGAGTCCGTGACGGTGAACGGCAAGACGTACCGCAAGTACAGTCATTTCAAGCCGGCGACGGCTGAAGCGCCGGTGGCCGCATCGGACGAATACTTCTGTCAGTGACGCGCGCGCGTCATGTCGTGGCCGACTTGGCTTCGACGACCGGCGGCACGGGCAAGCCCGGATCCTGCGCGGCACGCGCTTCATTGCCGAAGCGCGCGACCGAGAACGAGAACGTGTTGATGCCGTGCTCGCTCGTCGCCGACACCGTGCCGCGATGCATTTCCGCCACCGCCTTCACGATGGCGAGGCCGAGGCCGTGATTTTCACGGCTGTTCGTGCGTGAGCTTTCCGCGCGGTAGAAGCGGTCGAAGAGATGCTCCTTGACATGCGGCTGGATCAGCTCGCCCGGATTGGCCACCGCGATGCGGATGCGTCCATGTTCGCGCGTGATCGAGACGGAAATGGTCGCACCCGGCGCGCAATGCTGGATCGCGTTCATCACGAGATTGGACAGCGCGCGTCCGAACAGAGACGTGTTGACGAAAGCGCGTGCATCGCCGGTTGCGACCGCGCGGACCTGCGCTTCTTCCAGCGGAATTTCCAGAAACTCGAGCGTGCGGTTGACCTCGGCCGCAAGCGACACTTCGACGAGGCCCGTCGCGCGCTCGCCCTGATCGGCGCGCGCCAGGAACAGCATGTCGTTGATGATCGCGCGCACGCGCTCGAACTCTTCAAGATTCGATTGCAGCGTGTGACGCAACTCGTCGATCGAGCGGTCGCGCGTCAGCGCCACTTCGGTCTGACCGATGAGAATGGTGACCGGCGTGCGCAGCTCGTGCGCGACATCCGCGTTGAAGGATTCGAGCCGGCCGTATGCGTGATCGAGCCGTTCCAGCGCGCCGTTGAAGGACTTCGCGAGATCCTCCAGTTCCATCGGCAGCGCGTGCGTGTTGAGGCGTTGCGAGCGATTGTTCGGGCTCAGCTTCGATGCGTCGCGTGTGAGGCGGGCAAGCGGTGCGAGCCCGAGGCGCGCGACCGAATAGCTCAACAGCAGCACCGCGACGGTCGACAACGCCATGAACGCCGCGAGCGCGAGACCGAAGGCGCGCATCGTGTGGACGTTGGGGGAACAGTCGATCGCGACGAAGAGTTGCAAGGGCGGCCTGTCCGCGTTGGGCGGAATCGTCAGCGTGGTCATCAGCATGTCGTAGGCGCGGCCTTCGGGACGGAAGCGCGCATAGCCGCCCATCACACGTTTGATGACGTGGCCCGCGGGCGGCGAGCCGTATTCGAAGCGCGGATCGTTGCTGGAGACGGCGAAGAGCGTGGAGCCATCGCGCGGCGTGATGTCGGCGAGTTTCTCCTTCGCGATCTTCCATTTATCCGGGTTCGATACGTGCGTGACGATGAGCCGCGCAACTTCCGCGCGATTGTCGAGCGAGTCGCGCAGATGCTGCTCCAGTTGCACGCGCAGCACCAGGAAAAGCCCTGAGCCGACGAGCGAAAAAACGAACAACGCGACGAGCGCGAACATCACGGCGAGGCGCCGCGCTATGGAGCGCTGCGTGCGTGGTTCGTCCGGTGCCGATGCCCGCTGCGTATTCATGATGGTCTCGCGTCTTCCCTTGTTTCGCGCGTGTCGCGGGCTTCGCGCACTTCGAGCACGTAGCCCATGCCTCGCACGGTATGCAGCAGTTTCGTGCGGAACGGTCCGTCGAGTTTCGCGCGCAGCCGCTTGATCGCCGTCTCGACGACGTTCGTGTGGCTTTCGAAATCGACTTCCCAGACGAGCTCGGTGATCGCGGTCTTCGAGAGAATGTCGCCGTGGCGGCGTGCGAGCACGGAGAGCAACTGGAACTCCTTTGCGGTGAGATCGAGCCGCACGCCATCGCGTGTCGCACGGCGGCCGATCAGATCGACATACAGATCGCCGACGGAAATGAGCGTCGATTCCTGCGCGCGCGTGCGGCGTGCGAGCGCATGCAAACGTTCGACGAGCTCGAGGAACGAGAACGGCTTCGTCAGATAGTCGTCCGCGCCTTCACGCAACCCGCGCACGCGATCGTTGATGTGATCGCGCGCGGTGAGCATGATGACCGGCGTCGATTTCTGCAGTCGCAGCGCTTTCAATACCGCGAAGCCGTCGCGTCTTGGCAGCATCACGTCGAGCACGATCACGTCGTAGTCGTATTCGATGGCGAGATGCGTGCCTTCCTCGCCATCCATTGCGATATCGACGACCCAGCCTTGCTCGGTCAACCCCGAGCGCAGGTAATCCACCACTTTGTGTTCGTCTTCGACTATCAGGACTTTCATGCCTGGCACCTGTGCGCGTTCAGTGTGTGCTTACCGTGTTGTTCAACTGCTTACTATACGAGTCTCGCGGGCATCCTGCTTACGTTTTCTTCGCATCAGCGCGCGGGCGTCTTGTCCGTGGCGCTTGCCACGTCCTCGTCTTCGTGCGCCGCGTCATTCGCGTTCCACCCGCCGCCCAGTGCCTTCACGAGCGCCACCGACACGGTGCGCTGCTGCCCGTGAATCTGCACATCCTGACGCTCGCTCGTGAGCAATTGCTGCTGCGCGGTGATCACGTCGAGATAAGCGACGAGGCCGCCCGAATAGCGATCGTTCGCGAGGGACAGCAATCGTTGCGCATCGACGACGGCCGCGTGCGATTGCTTCTGCGCGCCGTCCAGCACCGACAATCCGACGATGCCATCCTGCACTTGCTGAAACGCGCCGAGCACGGTCTGCCGATAGTTCGCGACGGCCGCGACATAGCCCTGGTTCGCGAAGTCGACCGCGGCCGAGCGCCGTCCGCCATCGAAGACGACCTGGCTCGCCATCGTGCCGATGGTCCACAGAAGACTCGGCGCGGAAATCAGGCTGGAGAGCGCCGTGCTTTCCCAGCCGATGGTCCCGTTCAACGTGAGGCTCGGGAAGAACGCCGCCTTCGCGACGCCGATCTGCGCATTGGCGGCAGCCATCGCGCGTTCGGCGGAGGCGACGTCGGGCCTGCGCTGCAACACGTCGCTCGGCACGCCGAGCGGAAGGGGCGGAAGCGGCCGCTCGGTCAGCGCGGGCGCGATCGAAAACTGCGGCGCGGGCGTGCCGACGAGCGCGGCGATGGCATGCTCGAATTGCGCGCGCTGATTCAGAAGCAGTTGCGCCTGCACGCGCGTCTGGTCGAGCTGCGCCTGTTGCTGCAAGACGTCAAGGCCGGATACTGCGCCCAGATCGTGTTGCGCTTGCACGTAGTCGAGCGCTTTCTTCTGAAGATCGACGGAGCGGTTCAGCACATCGATTTCGGCGTCGAGCTCGCGCATCGAGAAGTAGTCGCTGGCGAGGTCGGTGGTCAGCACGAGGCGCGCGTTCGCGAGATCGTCGCCCGACTGGTCCGCCGACGCGCGGGCGCCTTCCACCTCGCGCCGAATGCGGCCGAAGAGGTCGATGTCGTAATCGACCGAGGGCGCGAGCTTCAGATCGTTTTGCACGGTGGAGCTGTTCGGCGTCGCGTAGTTGTTGACGGGCCGGTTCCTCGAGATGCGCGAGCGCGACGCGTTCGCGCCGAGATCGATCTCGGGCAGCGCGAGCGCCGACGTCTGCGCAAGCGTCGCGCGTGCCTGGGCGTAGTGCGCGCTCGCGGCGGCGAGTGTCTGGTTTTGGGCGAGCGCCTGCGTTTCGAGGCCGTTCAACGTGACGTCGTCGAATGCCTGCCACCAGTCGAGCGCGAGCGGCGCATGCGAGGGCTCGCCCACGCGCCAGTATGAATCCGTCTTCCATCTCGGCGGCGTGTCGGCGACCGGCCGGCGATAGTCAGGCCCGACGGTGCACGCGGCGAGCATCGAAACGAGCGTGATGCACAGCGCGGCTTTCATGATGCGGCCTTGTTGCCCGAAGCGGGCTGCTGTTGCTTCTGCTGCGGCGCGATCACGACATGATCGCCGTCCGCGACCGAATCGCTCGGGTTGATGATGACCTTGTCCGTCGCCTCGATGCCGCTCTCGATTTCGAGCGATTGCCCGAGATCCTGTGCGATCACGATCTTGTGCAGACGCACGTGCCCATTTGCATCGACGACCGCGAGGCGCGGGCCTTCCGAGCGAAACAGCAGCGCATTGCCCGGCACCAGCAGGCGCGCGTGCGCGGTCGCGGGCAGCGCGACCTGCACATACGCGCCGGGACGCAGACGGCCATCGGGATTCGGCAGCGTCACTTCGATCTGCAGCGAGCGCGTGGGCACGTCGATCGCGCCGGAGATGTGCGTGATCCTGCCGTGAAACTGCTGGCCGGGCAGTTCCGCCTGCGTGACCGTCACGTCCTGTCCGACCGAGACATTCTGCGCATACGCCTGCGGCAACTGCACGAAGACGCGCAACGGATCGGACTGCGCGAGCGCGAAGAGCGCGCGGCTCGTGCCGCTGCCCGCATCGATGAGATCACCGACATCGACGTTGCGTTGCGTGACGACGCCCGCGAACGGCGCGACGATGCGCTTGAACGATTCGAGCTGACGCAGGCGCTTCACGTTTGCATCCGCTGCGGCGAGGTTGGCGACGTCCTGGTTGTAGGTGCTTTGCCGTTCGTCGAGTTCCTGTTGAGACACTGCATCGCGCTGACGCAACTGCTGCCAGCGTTCGAGCGAGCTCTTCGCGAGGCCGAGGCTCGATGCCGTCTGATCGCGTTGCGCGACCGCTTGCGCCAGCTCCTGATCGATCTCGGGCGTGTCGAGATCGGCGAGCAACTGGCCTTGTTTCACGCGCGTGCCGATATCGACATACCAGTGCAGCAGATAACCTGTTGCGCGGGCGTAGATCGGCGATTCCACGAAGCCGCGCAGCGTGCCGGGCAAGGTCGTTTCACCGCCGCCGTCGGTTTGCGTCGGCAACACGACATTCACATACTGCTGTGCGTTCTGTTGCGTGCGCGAGGCAATCGAGCGGCTGTGCAGCACATCGGTGACGACGGTGCGCGCCGCGCCGATCGCGAGCAACGCGAGCACGATGACGAGCGCGATCTTCGCGCGCTTCCATTCGACATGGCGCGGCGGCAGCGCGGGCCCTTCGTTCGGGTCGCGAGCGGGAATCGCAAGCGATGCGTGGTTCTTTTCGGTCATGTTCGTCGGGATGCTGTGATGTCAGTGTTGGCCGCTGCCGTCTTCATGCTGCCCGGGGCCCTTGCGCGCGGCGCGGCGCGCGAGGCGCGCATGGATGCCCGCGAAGACGAGCGGCACGAAAAAGAGTGTGGAAACCGTTGCGAAGAGCAGCCCGCCGATCACGGCGCGGCCGAGCGGCGCGTTCTGCTCCGCGCCTTCGCCGAGACCGAGCGCCATCGGAATCATGCCGATGATCATCGCGAAGGCGGTCATCAGCACGGGGCGTATGCGGCTCGCGCCCGCTTCCAGCGCGGCGGTGAGCGCCGGCATGCCGGCGTTCAGACGCTGACGCGCGAACGAGACCATCAGAATGCTGTTCGCGGTCGCGACGCCCATCGTCATGATCGCGCCGGTGAGCGCCGGCACGCTCAGATGCGTGCCGGTGAGGAAGAGCATCCAGACGATGCCCGCGAGCGCGGCGGGCAACGCACTCACGATGATGAGCGGATCGATCCACGACTGGAAGTTCACGACGATCAGCAGATACACGAGCACGATCGCCATCGCGACGCCCAGCCCGAGACCGAAGAACGACGTGCGCATCGTCTCGACCTGGCCGCGCACGACGATCTGGCTGCCGCGCGGAAGCGTCTTGCGCGCTTCATCGACGAGAGAATTTACCTGGCGCGCGACGCCGCCGAGATCGCGCCCTTCGACGCTCACGAAGAGATCGATCACGGGCCGGATGTTGTAGTGCGTGACCACCGCGAACTGATTCTCCGGCGAGATGCGCACGAGATTGCCGAGCAGTTGCGTCGGGCCGTTGATCGATGCGGACACGGGCGTGCGCAGCAGCTCGTCGATCGACGAGACCTGATACTGGGGCGTCTGCACCGCGAGGTTGTACTCGACGCCATTGCGTGGATTGAACCAGAAGCCGGGCGCCGTCTGCGAGCTTCCCGACAGCGAGACGAGCACGTTCTGCGCGACGTTGCTTGCGGAGAGATTCAGTTGTTGCAGGCGCGTGCGATCCATCTGCAGGTTGATCGCGGGTTCGTCGAGCTTCTGCTGGATGTGCGTGTCGACATTGCCGGGAATCATGCGGACCTGCTTCATCAGCTTGCTTGCGACTTCGAAGTTCGCTTGAGCGTTCTGCCCTTGAATCTGCACGTCGATGGCGGCGGGCAGACCGAAGTTCAGGATCTGCGTCACGATGTCCGCCGGCTGAAAGAAGAACTCGACGCCGGGAAAGCGGCGCGGCAGGAGCGCGCGCAGTTGGTCGATGTATTTCTGCGTCGGCGCGTGATCGGGATTGAGCGCGACCTGGATTTCGCCGTCGAGCGTGCCGATGGTTCCCGCATTGCTGTACGAGAGATTGATGCCGCTATAAGGCAGGCCGAGGTTATCGAGTATCGTGGCGAGTTCGTCCTGGGGCACGATCTGGCGCACGACCTTTTCGACTTCGTCCGCGAGGCGCGCGGTTTCCTCGATGCGCGTGCCGGTCGGCGCGCGCATGTGCATGCGGATATCGCCCGCATCGACGCTCGGGAAGAAGTCCTCGCCGAGCACGAACACGAGCGCCGTCGAGAGCAGGCAAAAGCCGAGAAAGAGCGTGGCGAACAGGCGCCTTTTCACGAGCAGCGTCGACAGAATGACGATGTACGCGCCGCGCATGCGCTCGAAGCCGCGGTCGAAACGACGATGCATGCGCATGAAAAGATTCGGCTTCGCTTTCGCATCGGGCGCGTGGGCGTGTCCCATCAAAAGCATTGCCAGCGTCGGAACCAGCGTGCGCGACAGGATGTACGACGCGATCATCGCGAACACGACGGCTTCCGCGAGCGGCACGAACAGGAACTTGGCGACGCCGGTGAGAAAGAACATCGGCACGAACACGATGCAGATGCACAGCGTCGAAACGAGCGCGGGCACCGCGATTTCACCCGCGCCTTCGAGAATCGCGTCGTGCAGATTCGTGCCCAGATGCAGATGGCGTTCGATGTTCTCGATGGTCACCGTCGCGTCGTCGACGAGAATGCCGACGGCGAGCGCGAGGCCGCCGAGCGTCATGATGTTGATGGTCTGCCCGAGCGCATGCAGCACGATCAGCGACGAAAGAATCGAGAGCGGGATCGAGATCGCGATGATGCAGGTGCTGCGCCAGTTGCCGAGAAAGAGCAGGATCATCGCGGCGGTAAGCGCGGCGGCGATCAGCGCCTCGCGCACCACGCCCTGCACGGCGGCCTTCACGAATACGGACTGATCGAAGAGCGCGCTGATCTTCAGATCCGGCGGCAACGATGCGCGCGCTTGCGGCAAGAGGTCTTGCAGCGTGTTGACGATGGACAGCGTCGACGCGTTGCCGTTTTTCAGCACCGAGATCAGCACGCCGCGATGCCCGTCCTGCCGCACGATATTGGTTTGCGGCGAGAAGCCGTCGCGCACGTGCGCGACTTCGCGCAGATAAGTCGTCGCGCCGTTGAGGGTGCGCACGGGAATGTCGTTCAGGCCCGCGACGGTCGCGGGGGAACCGTTCATGTTGATCGTGTATTCCCTCGGGCCGATCTTCGCGGTGCCGGTCGGCAGGATCAGATTCTGCGCGTTGACGGCCTGCACGACATCGGTCGGCGTCAGGCCCTTGGCGAGCAGTGCGCGCGTGTCGAGATCGACGGAGATGAGACGCGTCTTGCCGCCATACGGATAAGGCACGGCCGCGCCGGGAATCGTCACGAGTTGCGGGCGCAGGAAATTGAGCGCGGTGTCGTTCAGATCCTGCTCGGACTGCTTCGGGCTGGAAAGGCCGAGCTGGATCACCGGAATGCTCGACGCCGAATAGCTGATGACGAGCGGCGGCGTCGCGCCCGGCGGCATCTGCTTCAATTGCGCCTGCTCGACGGCGACGGTCTGGGCGATCGCGGTCTGGATGTTCGCCGTCGGTTGCAGAAAGAGCTTGATGATCGCGATGCCGGGCAGCGATTGCGACTCGATATGCTCGATGTTGTTCACGGTGGTCGTGAGACTGCGCTCGTTGACCGACGCGATGCGATTGGCCATGTCCTGGGAGGACAGACCCGTGTAGTTCCAGATGATGCTGACGACGGGAATATCGATTTCGGGGAGCACGTCCACCGGCGTCGTCACGAGGACGAAGGGCGTCGCCAGCAGAATCATGATGGCCATCACGATGAACGTGTAGGGCCGTTTAAGCGCAACGTTGACTATCCACATTGAGTCGTTCGGAAGATGCTGGGGAAGGGCGCTGCGAAAGAGGCAAGTGCGGCGAGCGAGGCGTGCGGTTCGCCATGCGTGTCGCTATGGTAGTGGCCGGGTGCCAACGACAATATGACTTGAATATGGCGCGTCTGTCAGATTAGGCGAATTGAAAGCAAGCTTGCGAAAGCGCGCGGAAGGGTCGGGCGCCTGCTTGAAAATGATGGGAATAGCGGGGGCTGAGCGCAGGTAACGCTCTATGTCGCGTAGCGAGACGGCGCGGGATCATTCGCGGTCGATGGAAGCCGCGCGTGTCTCTTCTTGATGGGAATGACCGTCCGCTTACTGCGGCGTCTGTCCGAGCGGTGTCGTCGACATCGTGCGTCCTGAAGACGAGCTACCCTCCGTGGATGCGCCATAAGCGCCAAGCGAGCCGACCTTCGCTTCCGCTGCCTGGATGTCGGCCGGATAGAAGGCGTCGCGTTCGGACGGGTTATAGCCGGCTTGCTCGACGCGTTGCAGATCCTCTTTGACCTGTGCGCGTGTCAGGCCGTCGGACTGTGCGAGCGCGGCAAGCGGTGCGGCAGCGAGCGCGACGATGGCGATGCGTGTGACCAGTTTCATGGCGTACTCCTCATGCGAGTGAAGGATGAACGCGGCGTGCGGTTGCGCGATGTGCAGCGTCGGCACGCTTACCACAGCCACCACTGGATTCTATGTGCGTCACGGTGACGACATGCTGGCGAACGAATGGCGTTTTCGTCAGATTGGAGCGCACGCTGCACACGTCTGTGATTGCGTGCAGCCGATGATAGACTCGCCCGCGTGAGGCGGTTTGTAAGCCACTTAGAAGCACATCGTTCGCAGCTTGTCCGCGTACGTGATGTTGTCCCCAATATCGCATCAGGAACCGATAAATTGCCTTTCAATCTGCCGACCACCGCCACCGCGCCGTTTTGTCCATCGGAAGTCAAAGGCTCGGTGGCCGTTTCGCCGGGCGCGCCGCTCTGGAAGAAGCTCTTGCAATTCGCGGGGCCGGGCTTGCTCATCTCCATCGGCTATATGGACCCGGGCAACTGGGCGACGGATATCGAAGCCGGATCGCGTTACGGCTATAGCCTGCTCTTCGTGGTCATGCTGTCGAGCATCGCGGCGATGGTGCTGCAATGTCTCTCGATGCGGCTCGGCATCGTCACGGGAAAAGATCTTGCACAGTTGTCACGCGAGCGCTATGCGAAACCAGTCGCGAATGCGCAATGGATGCTGGCGGAGTTGTCGATCATCGCGTGCGATCTCGCGGAGGTGCTGGGCGGCGCGCTCGCGTTTCATCTGCTGTTCGGGGTTTCGCTGATATGGGGCGTGGTGCTCACCGCGTTCGATACGCTCATCGTGCTCGGCCTGAAGGGCAAGAACTTTCGCGATCTCGAAGCGATCATGCTCGGGCTCATTGCAACGATCGGCGTGGGTTATGTCGTCGAGCTCGTGCTCGTCAAGCCGCACTGGCCATCGGTCGCTGCGGGGCTCGTGCCTTCGATTCACGCGTTGAGCGAGCGCGAGCCGCTCTATCTCGCGATTGGGATTCTCGGTGCGACCGTGATGCCGCATAACCTGTATCTGCATTCGTCGATCGTGCAGACGCGCGTCGTGAATCGCGATGCGAAGAGCCTTGCTTCGGCGATCACGCTGTCGCGGCTCGACACCATCGTGTCGCTCATGCTTGCGCTGCTCATCAATGCGGCGATCCTGATACTCGCGGCATCGGCGTTTCATGCGACCGGGCATATACAAGTCACGGAAATCGAGGATGCGTACAAGTTGCTCGCACCGATCGTCGGAACGGGGCTTGCCGCGATTCTCTTCGCGGTGACGCTGTTTGCTTCGGGACAAAGCTCCACGTTCACCGGGACCATCGCGGGGCAGGTGATCATGGAAGGGTTCCTGCGCCTGAAGATTCCTTGCTATCAGCGAAGGTTCATCACGCGTGCGCTCGCACTTGTGCCGGCGTTGATCGGCGTCTATGTGATGGGCAACGGGGCAGTCGGGAAGCTGCTCGTCGCGAGTCAGGTCGTGCTCAGCCTGCAGTTGCCGTTCGCGCTCTATCCGCTCATCAGGATGACGAGCGATCGAAGCCTGATGGGGACGTTCGCGAACAAGCCGCATATGAAGCTCGTCGCGTGGCTGCTGTTTGCCGTGATCAGTGCGGCGAATCTCTGGCTGGTCGTGCAGACGGCTGCGGAGTGGATCGGCTGAACGAAAAAGCGCCATGCACTCGTCGAGTACATGGCGCTTTGACCGAAGCCTTATTTCACGATCACCGCCGGCGCATTCGACCTCGCTGCCACTGCCGCCGGAATCGCCGCATCGACAGGGCGCGTTTCATCCACCGTAGTGCGTCCGCCATCGCGGAAGAACGCCTGCTCGGCCGCCTTGTTCAGAACGAGAATACTGATGCGCCGATTCGTAGGCTCATCGACGACATCCTTGTTGAGCGGCAGCACGTCGGCCAGCCCGCGCACCTGCAATACCTTGCTTTCCTTCATGCCCCCCGCAACGAGCGCGCGCCTTGCGGCATTGGCGCGCTCGCTCGACAGCTCCCAGTTCGAATAACCGGCCTGACCGCCCGAATAGGCGACCGCATCCGTATGCCCCGCGATCGACACGCGGTTATCGACATCATTCAGCGACGCGCCGATGTTGGTCAGAATCGTCGTCACATAGCCTTCGAGCTTCGAGCTGCCGGAAGCGAACATCGGCCGCTTGAGCGAATCGACGATCTCGATGCGCAATCCCTCGCTCGTGATGGCGATGCGAATCTGATCCTTGAACGCGCGCAACGCGGGCATCTGCTCGATGAGCGCCATCAGCTTCTGCTTGAGCTGCTGCAGCTTCTGCAGGTCGTCCTTCGCGACGGCCGCGCGTGCGATCGATTGCGGCACGGGCTGCGGCTGACTCTTGTTGCCTTCGCCCGGACGCGAGCTCGACAGATCCTTGCCGCCGCCCGTGATGACGCTCGTATGCGCCGAGGCGCCGCCATCGTTGCCGAACAACGCGGAGAGCGGCGTATTGAAGTACTGCTCGATGCCTTCCTTGTCGTACTTCGAGGTCGAGCCGAGCAGCCACATCAGCAGAAAGAACGCCATCATCGCGGTGACGAAGTCGGCGTAGGCGATTTTCCACGCGCCGCCATGATGCCCGTGGCCGTGCGCCTTCTTCTTGCGCTTCACGACGACGGTAGGCGCGAGCACCGATTGCAGCGGATCGCGTGATGGTTTCTCAGCCATGATGTCTATGCCGTGACGTTACGAAGCCGACTTCGGCATCTTGGTTGCGCGCACCGCGTCGTCGAGTTCCTTGAAGCTCGGACGGTCGGCGGTGAAGAGCACCTTGCGGCCGAACTCGACAGCTATCGTCGGCGCATAGCCGTTCATCGATGCGAGCAGCACGGACTTCACGCACTGGAACGGCTTCGCTTCAGCCGCGCCCTTGGCGTTGAGCAGATCCGCGAGCGGGCCGATGAAGCCATAGGCCAGCAGAATGCCGAGGAACGTGCCGACGAGCGCGCCCGCGATCATCTCGCCGAGCACCGCGGGCGCGGCGCCGACCGAGCCCATCGTGTGCACGACGCCCATCACCGCCGCGACGATGCCGAACGCAGGCAGGCCGTCCGCCATCTTCTGGATAGCATTGGCCGCGACCGAGCTTTCCGTGTGATGCGTTTCCAGCTCCTCGTCCATCAGATCCTGCATTTCGAGCGCGTTGACGTTGCCCGCCGACATCATGCGCAGATAGTCGACGATGAAGTCGAGAAGATGATGATCGGCCATCACGTGCTCATACTTCTGAAAGAGCGGGCTGGACTCGGGCGCGTCGACATCGGCTTCGAGCGCCATCATTCCTTCCTTGCGCGCCTTTTGGAGCAGCTCGTAAAGCAGCGCGATCAGGGCGAGGTATTTCTCCTTGGTGTATCCGCCGCCCTTGAAGGCCTTCGGGATGGCTTGCAGGGTCTTCTTGAGCGTGGCCGTCGGATTCGATACGACGAACGCGCCGATGGCCGCGCCGAAAATACACAGCAGCTCGAACGGTTGCACGAGGGCGGCGAGGTGACCGCCCACGCCGATAAAACTCCCGATCACCGAGCCGATGACCAGGACCCATCCGATGATGACAAACATGATTTCTCCGCAGATGTCCGGCGCCGCGGGCCGTGCGTGCCCGGATCGAGGCGCGCACGGCTCGCGACGCATTGTTCGCTTGTTGAGGAGCTTATCGGCTTTTATTAGCAAGACATTAAGGGGAGGCGCGCAATTTCTTCTGCGCAAATGTTTGCGCAGTAAAACTTGCGCTCGTTCGTCTGCGGACAGAAACCGAACATCGCGATTACGCCGCAGGTAATGGATTCGATGCACGCGCTTCGTCTAACATCGGCGACATGAACTCGACCCTCGCACGCGCCGACGTCCAATCGAGCGTCGGCACACTGTTGCGCGAATGGCGGCAGCGCCGACGCATGAGCCAGCTCGATCTCGCGGGCGTCGCCGATGTGTCCACGCGCCATCTGAGCTTCGTCGAATCGGGCCGCTCGCTGCCGAGCCGCGAAATGCTCATGCGCCTCGCCGAGCGACTGGACGTGCCGCTGCGCGCGCGCAACACGCTGCTCGTCGCGGCCGGTTATGCGCCGTTGTATCGCGAGCGCGCGCTGGCCGATCCGCAACTCGCCGCCGCGCGGCGCGCGGTCGATCTCGTGTTGAAGGGGCACGAGCCGTATCCGGCGCTCGCCGTCGATCGTCACTGGACGATGGTCGCGGCCAACGCGGCTTTCGCACCGCTCGTCGCATCGGCGCATGCGCAACGGCTCGCGCCGCCGGTGAACGTGCTTCGCCTGTCGATGCATCCGCAAGGCCTTGCCGATGTCATCGACAACTGGCACGAGTGGCGTGCGCATCTGCTCGCCCGGTTGCGCCGGCAGATCGACGTCTCGGGCGATGCGACGCTTGCCGCGCTCTTCGCGGAACTCGAGGCGTATCCCGCGCCTGCCCATGCCGGGCACGCGGCGCGGGCGGAAACCGACCCGGTCGTCGTGCCGTTGCGCATGCGTACGCAATACGGCGTGCTGTCGTTCTTCAGCACGACGACGGTCTTCGGCACGCCGGTCGATATCACGCTGTCCGAGTTGGCGATCGAGGCATTCTTTCCCGCCGACGACGCCACCGCCGCCGTCCTTCGAAAACTCGATGATGCAAGACGCTGAACTTGCGCCGCCGTCCGCATGCTTACAGAATTGAACCTAGTGAACGTGCGCGGATCAATGAAAAGGCAGGCTGCGCGCCGCACGGTGCGCAGCCTGTGTCAGCTTTTGTCCAACCAACGCGGAAGGCAGCGATGATTCAAACATTCGAGCAGGTAATCGGCGGGCAAAAGATGCAGTTCTGCGCGAGCATCGCGGAAGGCGGCGGACCGGCGCGCGTCATCATCAGCCGCGCGGATTCGGCGGAGTCGCTCGTGATCGTCGAAGCTGAAGGCATCATCGGCGCGATCAAGGCGGAAGTCGAAGCGCCCGATACGCTCGTCGCCGATGCCGTGCGCAAGGCGCAGCAGGAAGCGCTGATCGAGCGCGCGCTGGAAACCGGCACCGTGCAGACGACGAGCCTGTAGCGTTTCAGCCCAGTCCACAGAAGAATGCCCGCGCGGCTTTTGCGGCCGCGCGGGCATTGCTTCGTGTGCGCGCCCATTGGCTGTTGAGCGGCTCACATGCGCGGCTCGCCGTTCTTCGGATCGGCGGGCACCATCGGCGTGGCGGAATCGGGTCCATCGGGCATGTCCGGGTCGTCGGGGTTCGGCGGGGCGTCCGGGTCGAGCAGCTTGTCCGGGTCCGGTTCGAGCGGCTCTTCGGGGGAGCGAGGCATCGTCGACATGGTGATCTCCTGAATCTTCCTTCGAGTGATGGATCGGCGCGCGCTCTCGGTTTTTCAGCGTGCTTCGGCCGAAGTTCGCAACGGACGTACCTGCCGCCGCCCGTCCTCATTCCGCCTCTTCGGGAAGCGCACCGCACGCGGGTGTCGCGGCTTCCCGTTTCGCGCTCGCCGGATTGTTCACATGACGCGCGATCAGCGCCGCGCCCAGCAGGAGCGCCACGGAAATCCACGCCGACGAGCGCACCGCATCGACGATATGTTGCGCGTTCGCCGCGCCGTCGCCGTGCGCCGCGAGCGCGCCGAACGCCGCGACGCCGATCGAGCCCGCCGCCTGCCGCGCCGTGTTGAGGACCGCCGACGCCGTGCCGGCGCGCTCGTGGCCGACGGTGCCGAGCAACGCGGTCGTCATCGCCGGGACCGCGAGGCCCATGCCGGACGGAATCAGCAGGAACGGCACGAAGAGCGCGGCCGTGGGCGTCGTCGCATCGACGAAGGCGAGCGCGGCGAAGCCCGCGGCGTCCAGAAGCGCGCCGCCGATCATCGGACCGCGCGAGCCGAAGCGCGCGACCACGGGGCCGCTCGCCAGGTTCGAGATCAGGAAGCCGCCCGTCAGCGGTAGGAACGCGAGACCGGTTTGCAAGGGCGTGTGCCCGAGCACGCGCTGCAAGTACAGGCTCAAAACGAACACCATTCCATAATAGGTAAGATTCACGCCGATACCGAAGACGACGGCCGCGCTGAACGTGCGCTCGGCGAAGAGCGAGAGCGGCAGCATCGGCGCGCGGCTTCTGCGTTCGACCGCGATGAACCCGCCGCCCGCCGCCAGGGCGAGCACGAGTCCGCCGGTCACGAGCGGATGCGCCGCGCCGAGCGGACGCAGTTCGATCACCGCGCCGACGAGCGCCGCAAGCGCGACGATCGCGAGCGCCTGGCCGGGCAGATCGACGCCGCGCGCATGCCAGGCATCTTTCGCGCGCGTCTTCCCGACCCACGCGAGCGTCGCCGCAATGCCCGCCGCGCAGATCGGCAGATTGACCCAGAAGATGCTGCGCCAGCCGAACGCCGCGATCAGCACGCCGCCGACGATCGGGCCCGCCGCGATCGACACCGCGCCCGCCGCCGTCCACAAGCCGACCGCACGCGCGCGCAAGCGCCGGTCATGGCCGCATGCCGCGTTCAGGAGCGCGAGCGAGTTCGGCAGCATGCCCGCCGCGCCGATGCCTTGCAGGGCGCGCGCGGCGATCAGCTCCGTCGCATCGCGCGAAAAGGCGCACGCGAGCGACGCAAGCGCAAAGAGCGCGAGGCCGCCGAGGAACATGCGCCGCGCGCCGAAGCGGTCGCCGAGCGAGCCCGCGGAGAGCATGAGCGCGGCAAAGGCGAGCGCGTAGCTGTCGACGGTCCATTGCAGGCTCGCGACACTCGCGCGCAGATCGTGTCCGATGCTCGCGAGCGCGACATTGACGATCGAGACATCGAGCTGAGAGACGACGAAGGCGACGCTGGTCGCCGTGACGACGAGGATCTGTCGCGCGGACAGATGCGTGCCGGATGAGGAAGGGTTCGCGTTCATGCCGTCTATCGTAGGCGCGTCGCGCGTTCGATGTTTCGGCCTCGCCTGAAACGTGAAAGTCGAATGAAAATGGCGCGCCGGGAGAGCGGCGCGCCATTTTTTGCAGCGATGTCAACGCTGAATCAGCGGGCTTCCTTGAAGAAGAGCGTCGTCAGCGCGCCGAGCGCGCACAGTGCGCCGACGTAGAGCGCGGGCGCCATCGGGCTCGATTTCATCATCAGCGAGACGACGATCGGCGTGAGTCCGCCGAACACCGCGTACGCGACGTTGTACGAGAACGAGATGCCCGAGAAGCGCACGGCGGGCGGGAAGGCCTTCACCATCACGAACGGAATCGCGCCGATCACGCCGACGAAAAAGCCCGTGAGCGCGTACCACGGCAGCAGCACGGAGGCATCGACGGCGACCTGCCGGAACATCAGCCAGTACGACACCGCGAGCGCCACGCCGCCGATGAAGATCGTCTTGCCCGCGCCGATGCGGCCCGCGATCGCGCCCGCGATCACGCAGCCGATCGTGAGGCAGAGCGTCGCCGCGCAGTTCGCGACGAGCACCGTCGCCGGCGCGATGTGGAATTGCTTCTGCAGCAAGGTGGGCGTCATCAAAATAACGACGACGATCGCCGCCGAGAGCATCCACGTGAGCAGCATCGAAACGATCACCGCGCGGCCGTGGTCGCGCAGCACCGCCTTGAGCGGAATCTCCGCCGCGAGCGACTTGCGCTTCTGCAACTCGGCGAACACCGGCGTTTCATGCAGCCAGCGGCGCAGATAGACGGAGCACAGGCCGAACAGGCCGCCGAGCAGGAACGGCAGACGCCATGCGAAATCGGCGACTTCGGCAGGCGCGAACGACTTGTTGATCGCCGTGGCGATCAGCGAGCCGAGCAGGATCCCGGCCGTCAGACCGGCCGTAAGCGTGCCGCACGCATAGCCGATATGGCGGCCCGGCACGTGCTCGGAGACGAACACCCACGCGCCCGGCACTTCGCCGCCGACCGCCGCGCCCTGCATCACGCGAAACAGGAGCAGCAGCACGGGCGCCATCAGGCCGATCGACGCGTACGTCGGCAACAGGCCCATCAGGAGCGTCGGCACGGACATCAGCAGCACGGAAAGCGTGAACATGCGCTTGCGGCCGAGCAGATCGCCGAAGTGCGCCATGACGATCCCGCCGAGCGGACGCGCGAGATAACCGGCCGCAAAGATGCCGAAAGTCTGCAACTGACGCAGCCAGTCGGGAATCGACGGCGGAAAGAACAGTTGGCCGATGACCGGCGCGAAGAACACAAAAATGATGAAGTCGTAGAACTCGAGCGCGCCGCCGAGCGCGGCCAGCGTGAGCGTCTTGTAGTCGCCGCGCGTGAGCGCACGGCCGGCCGCGCGAGGGGCGTCGGACAGAGGTGTTGCCTGCATCGGAAAAAGGGACCCGTGAGTGAAAAAGCCACGCATGACGCGCGGTAGGACGAGGCTTCGCCCTGCGGGAGTGACAAACGCGCCGGGTGGACGCGAAGCGAAGGCCGGGGCACGGAACGGCAACGATCCGGGCCGGGCGTCAGCGGGCGCGGAGTCGAAAGCCGCCGCCCGTCATCCGCGCTGCGCGACGCGACGGACAGCCGCGGCGCAGCTTGCTACGCGACGTCTCGGTAAAACGGCGGAAGCGGGAACTTTTGAGCCAGACGCGGCATGTTACAGGATGAAAGCCGGCGAAAAAGGGAAAAGCCGTTCTATTTTCGAGACGGTTGCGCGCACGAGACGAACGGCGACCGAAACGCTGCACAGTCACATGCGTTGACAATTCGGATGAGTCCGATGGGAAAGGGTCGTCCCGCTGCCCAGAATGCGCAGCTTGATTATCCCCGTCTCATCCCGCGACGAGACGCCCGGCGGTCGCCTGCAGTACGGCATCCGCCCCATGTCCCTTGGACTCATCAGGTAAGACACCATGCGCGTCGCCGTTTTGCAAACCGACCCAAGTTATCGAAATCTCATCAGCGATGTCGTCAAACGACTCGGCCATACGTGCGTGACGTTTGGCGACGGCCTCGTGCTGTCGAAAGCGCTGTCCCGCTCGACGGTCGATCTGCTGATTCTCGACTGGAATTCCACGGGCCTCTGCGGGCTCGACCTGCTGAAATCCGTGCGCTCGAGCTTCGGCGAGCGCGTGCCGGTCATGTTCGCGACGCCCGACGGCGCCGAGCACAACGTGGTCTGCGCACTGACCGCAGGCGCGGACGATTACATCGTTTATCCCATCCGGCCGGGCGAGTTCGGTGCGCGCGTCGAAGCGCTGTTGCGCCGTGCGTATCCCGCGACATCGACCGCGTGCCTCGAAGTCGGCCCGTACCGCTTCGACGCCCGCCAGCAAATCGTGACCGTGCGCGGCAAGCCGGTGCAACTGAGCGGCACGCAATTCCGCCTGGCGCAGCTTTTCTTCTCGAATATCGGCCGCGTGCTGTCGCGCGATCATATTTTCGCGATGGTCTGGGGCCGCGAATTCCGCGAAACCACGCGTACCATCGACAGCCACGTTTCGCGCCTGCGCCTCGCGCTCGAAATCGAGCCGGTCAACAACTTCCGTTTGCAGCCGGTGTACAAGAGCGGCTATCGCCTGCTGCATCTCTACGATGAAGGCGAAGATTCGCGCGGCGGCCTGGTCGGTCCCGCCGCTGCGCAGATCGCGGCCTGAAGTCGCCGTCCAAAAAATAATGCCGTCGCGAGGACGGCATTTTCGTTTTTGCTTCGCCTCAAACTGCCGGCAGCGCGGGGCGCGTCTCGACGCCGCGCCGAATCAATGCCTCGATTTCCTTGCGCTCCTCGCCCGCGAGCGGCAGACGCGGGGGGCGCACCGGCTCCGTGCCCAATCCGACGATCGCCTCGGCCAGCTTGATGTTCTGCACGAGCTTGTGCGATACATCGAGCGCGAGCAGCGGCGCGAACCAGCGATAGATCGCGCGCGCTTCCTCGAACCGTCCGGCGCGAATCAGCTTGTAGATCGCCACCGTCTCGCGCGGGAACGCGCACACGAGGCCTGCGACCCAGCCGTGCGCGCCCATCAGCATCGCTTCCATCGCGAGATTATCGACGCCGCAGAAAAGCGCATAACGATCACCCGTTTCGTTGATGAGATCCGTGATTCGGCGCACGTCGCCGCTCGATTCCTTGATCGCCGCAAACTTTTTGTCTTCGGCGAGCTCGGCGAACATCTTCGGGGTGACATCGACACCGTACGCGAGCGGATTGTTGTAGACCATGAGCGGCAACGGGCTCGCGTCGGCGACCATGCGGAAATGATTGAGCGTCTCGCGCCGGTCTGACAGATAGCGCAAGCCCGGCAGCACCATGTAGCCGGCCGCGCCGTGGCGCGCAGCGCGCTCGGCCTGGCGGCAGCCGTCGAGCGTGCTGTTTTCCGCGATCGTCAGCAGCACCGGCACGCGGCCGCGCGCGGCGTCCACGGCGATGTCGAGCACGTCGAGCTTTTCGTCGAGCGATAAGGTCGATGCTTCGCCGAGCGATCCGCACACGATGATGCCGTCCACGCCGGCTTCGATCTGCGCGTCGACATTTTTCGCGGTCAACGCGCGGTCTATGCTGAAATCGGCGTTGAACTTGGTGGTCACGGCGGGCATCACGCCTTCCCAGATATGCGTCACGGCAGCGCTCCGAAAGTGATTGAACGGTACGCAGTGTAAGCACCGAAAAAGCGGGCGTCTTGCGTGTTTCGCGCGCGCCGCGTGCCGATTTCGGCATAGCCGTTTCGCTGCGAAAGTGCGGCGCGGCGGGCGTGCCGACGCGGTATCCGCCTGTGCCGATATCGTCATGAAAACGATCCAGCCGCTTCAAGACGCCGGTCGCGCGCGTTTTTAGGATAGGCGGCATGAAAACCATCGACATCATCGACTCGCATACGGGCGGCGAGCCGACGCGCCTCGTGATCGCGGGCGGCCCGGATCTGGGCGGCGGCTCCCTCGCGCAACGGCTCGACGCGTTCCGCACGCGCTTCGACGACTGGCGGCGCGCCATCGTCACCGAACCACGCGGCTCGGACGTGATGGTGGGTGCGCTCCTGTGCGAGCCCGACGATCCTTCCGCCGCGGCGGGCGTCATCTTCTTCAACAACGTCGGCTATCTCGGCATGTGCGGGCACGGCACGATCGGGCTCGTCGCGTCGCTCGCGCATGCGGGAAAGATAGCGGCGGGGCGGCACCGGATCGATACGCCCGTCGGTCCCGTCGATGCCACGCTCAACGCGAACGGCAGCGTCAGCGTGCGCAACGTGCCGGCGTATCGGCATCGGCGCGCGGTGACGGTCGATGTGCCCGGCCACGGCACGCTCACCGGCGATGTCGCGTGGGGCGGCAACTGGTTCTTTCTCGCCGCGGATCACGGGCGCGAACTCGAGCCCGCGCGCATCGCCGGGCTGACCGCGTTCACCGATGCGATCCGCGATGCCCTGCACGCGCAGGGCATCACGGGTGCGGATGGCGCGTACATCGACCATATCGAGCTTTTCGCGGATTCGCCCGTCGCGGGCGTGGACAGTCGCAATTTCGTGCTGTGTCCGGGCAGCGCTTACGATCGCTCGCCGTGCGGCACCGGCACCAGCGCCAAGCTCGCGTGCCTCGCGGCGGAAGACGCGCTCGCGCCGGGCGAAGTCTGGCGTCAGGAGAGCATTATCGGCAGCGTGTTCGAGGGCAGCTATGCAATCGACGGCGACGCGCTCGTCCCGACGATCACCGGCTACGCGCACATCATGGGCGAAGGGCGTCTCGTCTTCGACGAGCGCGATCCGTTCAAGCTCGGCATCGCATGAAGGCGGACGTCATCGTCGTCGGCGGCGGAATCGTCGGGGCGGCGTGCGCGGCGGAGCTCGCGCTGCGCGGCATGACGGTCGAGGTGCTGGAAGCGCGCGGCATCGGTGGCGGCGCGACGGCGGCGGGCATGGGCCACGTCGTCGTGATGAACGATTCGCACGCCGAGCTCGCATTGGCACGTGCTTCGCGAGAACTGTGGCTCGCACTGGGCGCCGAACTGCGCGGGCGCGAGGCGTTTTCGCGTTGCGGCACGCTCTGGATCGCCGAAGACGACGAAGAGCTCGACGCCGCCCGTTCGATGCGCGATGCCTTCGCGGCGGCGGGCGTGCGTGCGCACATGCTCGATCGCGCCGCGCTGCGCGAGGCGGAGCCGGCGGTGAGCCACGCGATGCAAGGCGGATTGCTGATCGACGACGACGCGATCGTGTACGCGCCCGCCGCGGCGCAATGGCTTCTGACGCGCTCGACGCGCATCCGTGTATCGACCGGCTGCGCGGTTCGTGCCGTCGACGCCGGCGACGCGCATGCCGTCGTCACGCTTGCGAACGGCGACCGGCGCACGGCCTCCCACGTCGTCATCGCAAACGGGCTGGCGGTGCCGGATCTGATCGGGGACGTGCCGCTCGAAGTGAAGAAAGGGCATTTGCTCGTTACCGATCGCTATCCCGGCACGATCCATCATCAGGTGCTGGAACTCGGCTACATCAAGAGCGCGCATCACGCGCGCGGCACGTCGGTCGCGTTCAATGCGCAGCCGCGTCCGACGGGGCAGGTGCTGATCGGCTCGTCGCGCCAGTTCGGCACGCGCGATCCGGCTGTCGAGATCGACGTGCTCGGCGCCATGCTCGCGCGCGCGACGCGTTATCTGCCAGGCATCGGCGCGCTCAACGCGATCCGCGCATGGACCGGTTTTCGTGCCGCGACGCCCGACGGCCTGCCGCTGATCGGCCCCGCGCGTTTCCCGGGCGACCGGCTGTGGCTCGCGGCGGGTCACGAAGGGCTCGGCGTGACGACGTCGCTCGGTACGGCAAAGCTCATCGCCGCGCAGATGCTCGGCGAGCCGGCTCCGTTCGATATGCCCGACATGCACGCTTTCTCACCGCAACGATTCGCACGGGAGCACGCCGATGGATGAGCGCGTGCGCGTGGTCATCGACGGCGAGCCGCTCACCGTGCCCGCGTTCACGACCGTCGCGGCCGCCGTCGCCATGCGCGGCGTCGGCGGCACGCGGCGCTCCGTCACCGGCGAGCCGCGCGCCGCGCTATGCGGCATGGGCGTGTGTCACGAATGCCGCGTGACGGTCGATGGCCGCGCGCATGTGCTCGGCTGTCAGACGCTGTGTCGTGACGGTCTTTCCATCGAGACGATGCGATGAAGGTCGAACAGGTCGATATCGCGGTCGTCGGCGCGGGGCCGGCGGGTCTGAAGGCGGCGCGCATAGCGGCGCGAGCGGGCGCACGCGTCGCGCTCATCGACGACAATCCGCGCCCCGGCGGTCAGATCTGGCGGCAAGGGCCGACGCTCGCGCCCGCCGCGCAACTTCGCCAGTGGCTCGATGAAACGCGCTCGCTTGAAAACTTCGTCGGCATGAACGGGACGAAGGTCGCCGCCGCGCCCGGCAGCAAACGGCTCTTGCTCGAACGCGACGGCGCGCCGCTCGTGCTCGCGTATTCGAAGCTCATCCTCGCAACGGGCGCGCGCGAGCGGCTGCTGCCCTTCGACGGCTGGACCCTGCCCGGCGTGACGGGCGCGGGCGGCCTGCAGGCGCTCGTGAAGGGTGGAATGCCGGTGCGCGGCGAGCGCATCGTCGTCGCGGGCAGCGGGCCGCTTCTGCTCGCCGCCGCCGATACCGCGCGCCGTCACGGGGCGCAGGTCGTCGCGGTGGTCGAACAGGCGTCACCGGCGCGTGTCGCGCGCTTTGTCGCGTCTCTTGCGCTGACACCGGCAAAGCTGGCTCAGGCCGTCGGGCTCGGGGTCGCGTGCTATCGACCAGGCGGTGTCGTCGTGAGGGCGCATGGAAGCGCGCGCGTGGACGCGGTCACGATTCGCGTGCGCGGGCGCGAAGAAACGCTCGTAGCGGATCGCGTCGCGTGCGGATACGGCCTCGTGCCGAACGTGACGCTGGCGCTCGCGCTCGGCTGCTCGACAGACGAACGCGACGGCGCGATTCACGTCGACGATTTGCAGCGCACGTCGCTGGAAGACGTCTTCGCGGCGGGCGAATGCACGGGCATCGGCGGGATGGAACTGGCGAGCGTCGAAGGCGCGCTCGCGGCGCACGCGGCGCTCGGTATCGCCGCCGATGCGCGTCTCGTGCGCGAGCGCGATCGCTGGCGTGCCTTCGCCCGGCGCGTGGCGCACGCGTTCGAACTCGGCGCCGACGCCCGCGCGATGCCGTCGCCGGACACCGTGTTGTGCCGCTGCGAGGACGTGTCGATCGGCGAAGTCGCCGCGCACGCGAACTGGCGCGAGGCGAAGCTGCAGACACGTTGCGGCATGGGGCCGTGTCAGGGGCGCATTTGCGGCGAGGCGGCTGCTGTCTATTTCGGATGGCCGTGTACGGCGGCGCGCCCGCCATTCGCGCCGGTTCGCATCGATACGCTGATCGCCGCGCGCGAGAGCGCCGAAACGCCCGTTTCATAGTGGGGCCAGCGCGAATTTCGTCCGCGCATGCGCGCTTCTATAATCGGTTGCCTGACCGATCAGGACGCAACCGACCTCCTTACGCATGACGAGCACGACAGGCCTCATGACGAACACCGCGCCGATCGCGCAACCTCCGGCGTCGACGCTCTCGGACATGCTCGCGCATTTCGCGCTGCTCGCGCCGGTGTTCGACGCGATGCCCGACATCGTGTTCTTCGTGAAAGATCGCGAGGCGCGCTACGCGATGGTCAATCGCACGCTCGCGCGCCGCTGCGGCCACAAGGACGACAAATCGGCGCTCCTCGGCAAGACGGCGGAGGACGTGTTCCCGCGGCGCTTCGGACGCATCTACACGGCGCAGGATCAGGCGATCATCGCGCAGGGACATCAGTTGATCGACCAGCTCGAATTGCATCTGTATCCGGGGCGGGAGCCTGGCTGGTGCATGACGTGCAAGCAGCCGCTCCATGACACGCAGGGCAATATCGTCGGGCTCGCGGGAATATCGCGCGACTTGCAGGCCGCCGAAGGCACGCATCCCGCCTACAGCCGGCTTGCGGCGGTCGTGCAGCACATCCAGGAGAACTACGTGCAGCCGCTCAATATGCGGCAGCTCGCGCAGATGGCGAACATGTCGATCGCGCAACTGGAGCGGTATTTTCACAAGGTCTTTCATCTGACGCCGCGTCAGGTGTTGCTGAAGACGCGCCTCGACGCAGCCACTGCGCTGCTCGTCTCGAACGGAAAAGTCACCGATGTCGCCGCGCTATGCGGCTACACCGATCACAGCGCCTTTACGCGCCAGTTCAAGGCGACGGTCGGCATCACGCCGAGCGAATATCGGGCGCTGTTGCAAGCGGGCATGTCAGGGGCGTCGCGCCCCGATTCGGCGCGAGAAGCAAACGTCTGACGGGAAAACAGGGGCACGGCTCGCGCAAAAAATACACGGTCGTGCGTTCCGGTTGCGGTTTCGTGCGGCGCGCCTCGGCCGGAATGCCCGTCCCATGCGGGTTTCCCGGCAGCGAATGCAAGGCGGTCCGCTTTTTGCTCGCTCTGGCTCGCGGCGACCGGGCAAAATCTTCGCGTTGGCGCCGCTCAAAAACCGCGAGGCGTTCCGCACCGGCGCACACGCGACATAAATTACGGTGCGTGCGGAATTCCCGCCGCGTTTTCGTGTCGATCAATGCGCGCAACAGCGTGCGCGGCGGCGAGAGGATGGAGACCCGTCGCGAGAATTCCGTTTTTTGGCAGCAGAAAAGAACATCATGAACGAAGTGGCAAGACTGGGGCATATGCGGATCGTGCTCATCGAGGACGATCCCGAGAGCAGGGCATCACTGCAGATGTTGCTGGAAGAAGAAGGTGCGGACGTAGTCGCGGTGGCCGACGCCGAAGACGGCGCGCAAGCCGCGATCGAGCATCTTCCCGATGCGGTGATCTGCGATCTCGATCTACCCGAGATGGACGGTTTCTATCTCATCCAACGTTTGCGGGATCACGAAATACGCGGCAATCTGCCGCCGTCCGTGGCGATCGCGCTGACGGGACACGGCGGCGACGAATACCGATTACGAAGCATCGGCGAAGGTTTCCAGCATTTCATGACGAAACCCGTGCATCCCGACGAACTCGTCGCGCTGATACAGGACGCAGTTGGCGCGCGCGTGGTGATGTGAGGCGTTCGGGGCCGCCGCTGACGGGCGGCCCGTGTTTCTTACGACCGGTCGCGGTTGCGCGCCCGCGTCGCGCCCGTGATGACGGCGATGCCCAGCATGATGACGGCGACGATCATGATCGTATGCTGCGCGACGTGCATCGCGACGAGCGCCCACGATACCCCTCCGATCAGAATCAGCCAGCCTACCAGGTAGATGATCAACGTCATCGACTTCTCCTTTTTCGTTGTGTGCTAGAAATCGTTGCGTGTCCTTCAAGAAAGGGCCTTATCCTTTCGACGCCGAAGCACGCATAAGTTCACTCATGCAAGGGGCGTACCGCGGGTGGCATCTCGGACATGAGCAAGAGCCAAAGCATGCTGACCGTGCATCGAAGACCAGATGCTTTTGTGTCCCTTGGTGGGCTTCGCTTCTGCGAAATTGATACCTAAGAAAAGATCGACGACGACTGTCTACCTTATCGGCGCGGCGTCCTTCTCAGTCGGTACCATGGCCGCCGCAAGATTCGTCCGCGCGCGCCGTATCAGATCAGAAGCTGCTTGATGCGTCGTTTGATTGAATTCTTCAAACGGCGCATCGACGTCCTATTCGCGTCGGTGCCGTAGGACGCATCAGATATGAACGCGCCGCTCTGATTCAATTCGTAACCGGATCGAACGGTCGACGGTGATGGTGGTTGAAAAGGTACGAAAACCCCCGGCTTGCGCAGAACGAAGTCGAAAGACATTTTCATCGCGTATGTGTCGATGTGCTCGAGCTTCGCGAGTCTTTTCCAGTGCTTTTCGTACATACCCTCGATCAGACTGGGTGTCGGATTCCACTTGTGGCTCAATGGCGCGTGATCGTTGCGCGAGTCCCAGGTATAGCGCCAGTCCGGAACAACGACCCCGACCCCGCCGCCTGGCTTAACCAAGCTCAGCCAGTAGCTGATGATTTCCTCCGGATTCGCCACATGTTCGAGCATGTGGAGGGAGACGATGAAATCGACGGAATCCGGTTTGAACGGGAGATTATCGGGCATTGCCAACACAGCGGAGGCGGTCGATGCCTGGTGAGCACCGCTTGCCTGATCCGATGGGGGCATACGAGCAATATCGATCGGAAGCAAATATGGCGAAATCGTCCTGGCGCCGCAACCTACGTTCAGGCCGTTCAGTTGCTCGATCGTGTAACCGTTTGGCATCGCACGCAGCGCGGCTTCTTCTTCTCTGGCCAGCAATAAGCTGACTTCATCGCCCATATACAGAACGACCGTCTTCGACTTCATAGCGAAGTATTCGCGCTGAACGGTGCTCAGTGGTGAGAGCAGACTGATGTTGTGGGCTCCGTCTATCGGCCCCTCCATCTGCTCGCGGATGGATTCGACGGTTTGATCATCAAGCGGGTGTTGTTTTCTGATGCCTTTCATTGGGGCCCCAGGCTTTCAACTTGGCTATCCGATTCTAACTGAAGGTTTAGCTGCACTCCGCGTAAAGGCCGTCACCTAGCCGGGGATTGTCGCTCCGGGAGATGTTTGCGCCGAGGCGCGCCGTTCTGATATCAGTGCCCGCACGGCGTTCCTAGATGGAACCTCGATATATCGATAGGCGCAATCCGCGATCGCGAGCATCAGCACCGATAGCAGCACCTGCCCCCATATGTGGCTGATGTCCTTGGCGATCATTATCGTGGGTCCGATGAAGTGATCAGCGTAGTACATGATCGGTTGATGCACCATGTAGAGCGCGAAACTGATCTCGCCCAGATGCATCATCGGCCGGTTCGAAAGCATCTTCGACAGCAGCCCGCGCTGGAATGCGAACACGAAAATGATCGCGACCATTGCCGGCTGATAGTAGGCGCTGTTCGCGAGCGTCGGCCACTTGTGCCACGTAGACCGGTACAGCACGACGAGAAACCAGAGCGACGCGATTTCCAGCGCGGTGAACAGCGCGGCATCGAACCACCGATCGCCCATGCCTTGCAGGCGATTGAACAACAGCCCGAGGCTCAGACCGATGATGAAATCAAATATCCGGACGTAGGGCGATACCATCATGAGCCACCAGTCGAACGAAAACGCTTGCATCTTCGTTCGCAGCAACAGCGCGATCAGGAACAGGCAGGCGAATGCCGCGATCCCCGCCAATGCCGCGCGCGTCGCGCTGCGACTCACGCCGAAACGGTTGAAGGCGAACAGCAGGAACGGAAGCGAGATATAGAAGAACAACTCGTCCGAGATCGACCACGACACGCCGTTGTAGGAGAAGATGTTCGCGCCGTCTGGATACCACGCGTGTAGCAGGAACACGTTTGCCAGCGTTTGCCAGTCTGTGTATTGCGTGCCACGAATCCAGATCAGCGGCACGACCGCGGCGAACATAAACAGGTGCAGCGGCCAGATACGGGCGACGCGCAGCGCCCACAATTTCGCGACCGATCCGACCGTCAGGCTTTCGAACTTGTCGGCGTAGTTGTGCGCGAGGATAAAGCCGGAGAGCAGGAAGAAGAACCCTACGGCCAAACCGCCGGTCTCGTACGGGTAGCCGAAGTGAGCAAAAACTACCGCTGCGGCTGCGATGAATCTGAGCGACGTAAGGGGCTTCAGCATGTTTCCTCGGGCAAATTCTTGTAATTTTTCGTCGGACGGATTTTATATGAACCGACTTAAAACCGTGAAAAAACAGCGCCGTAGCAATTGGTCTCGGTGTCGAAGAATGTTGTTTTGTGGCGCAGATGAGACACGCACTCGGCAGTTTTTACGCGTCTGCTTGACCGCGAGTAAGGCCGATTTCGGCGCGCCGTCGATATGCGGCTATGCGCACCGGCATCGCGAATATAAGGAATGGCCCTGTTGGGAAATCAGGATCGCGGAATTCCGACGCGCTACACTCCCGCCAGACAAGGCCTCCGGTCGAAAGCCAACAAATACCTCATGCTGACCGTCCATCATCTCAACAATTCCCGCTCGCAGCGCGTGCTGTGGATGCTGGAAGAACTCGGCGTCGAATATGAACTGAAGCGCTATCAGCGCGACCCGCGGACGATGCTCGCGCCGCCCGAATTGCGCGCGGTGCATCCGCTCGGCAAATCGCCGGTCGTGACCGTCGACGGCATGACGCTCGCCGAATCGGGGGCGATCATCGAATATCTCGTCGACCGCTACGGCGAGGGCCGTTTCTCGCCGCCGCCCGGCACGTCGCCCGAACGCGTGCGCTACAACTACTGGATGCATTACGCGGAAGGCTCGGCAATGCCGCCGCTCTTGCTCAAACTCGTCGCGCGGCGGCTGGAGAGCGCGAAGATGCCGTTTTTCGCGAAGCCGATCGCGCGGCGCATCGCGCAGACGATGCAAAGCAGTTTCATCGATCCGCAACTGCGCTTGCACTTCGGCTATATCGACGCCCAGCTCGCGAAGTCGCCGTGGTTCGCGGGCGAGACATTCACCGCCGCCGACGTGCAGATGAGCTTCCCGCTCGAAGCCGGCAGTGCCCGTGCCGGCGCGAAGTCGATGCCGCATATCCGCGCGTTTCTCGAACGCATCCACGCGCGGCCGGCATACCAGCGCGCGCTCGCGCGAGGCGGCCGATACGATTACGCCAGTTAGCCGTTCGGCCGACTGCCGGCATGCGAGAGGCGTTGCGTACAATGAGTCGCACGCAACCACTCAGCCCAAAGGCGACGCATGGCCCGAATCGTTCCCGATGACTGGAAGAATCTCGAAGCGACCGGCGCGGCGGCGCGCGAGCTCGAAACGCTCGCGCTGCTCGAAAAATTGCCCGACGACTACACGGTGTATCACGGCGTTCACTGGACGCGCGTCAACGAAGGCTTCTCCGTGTTTGGCGAAGCGGATTTCGTCGTCGTTGCGCCGTCGGGGCGTGTATTGATGATCGAACAGAAGGCGGGCTTTCTGCGCGAAACCGGGCAGGGTCTCGTGAAGGTCTATCTGCAGAAGGAACGCAACGTCGCCATTCAGCTCGCGCGCACGCTGGAGAACCTGCACCGGCGCTTCACCGCGGCGTTCGGCGCGGGCACGTACCGGATCGAGGAATTGCTGTATTGCCCCGACTACACCGTGAAGAACGCGGCGATTGCGGGCGTCGCGCCCGCGCGCATCGTCGATGCGAGCCGCAAGTCGCAGCTTGCGCGCGTCGTGCTGGACATTCTGCCGCCCGATGAGCCCCGCTTCGAATCGGCGGCGCGCATCCATCATTTTCTCGCCGATGAACTCTCGCTCACGCCCGACACCAATGCGCTCGTCGGCGCGGCAAACACGCTCGTCACGCGGCTGTCGGGCGGGCTCGCGACCTGGGCGCGCCGGCTGGAATTCGAACCATTTCGCCTGCGCGTGATCGCGACCGCCGGCGCGGGCAAGACGCAGCTCGCCGTGCGCGTGATGCGCGACGCGCTCGCGCAAGGCAAGAGCGTGCTCTACGTATGCTTCAACCGGCCGCTCGCCGATCATATCCGCGCCATTGCGCCGAAAGAGGCGAAGATTGCGAACTACCATCAGTTGAGCGCGGCCGTCGCCCGTGACGCCGGCAGCCCGCCCGATTTCAGCCAGCCGAACGTTTTCGCGACGCTCGAAGAACGCTTCGCCGCCGTGCCGGTGCCTGAACAGTGGAAGACGGACGTCCTGATCGTCGATGAAGGCCAGGACTTTCAGGCGGCCTGGGTCGAAGCGCTCGAGCGCCTGCTCAATCCGGACGGCGCGTGGTGGTGGCTCGAAGATCCGATGCAGAACCTCTATCTGCGCGAGCCGGTGCCGCTGCCGGGCTGGACCATCCTGCGCGAGACCACCAACTACCGCAGTCCGCGCGACCTGCTCGGCTTCATCCGCAAGATCGTCGGGCCGGATGTGCGGCTCGACGCGGGCAGTCCCTTCGACGGCTCGGACGTGAGCGTATCGACCTACGAGGACGGGCATCCCGAGGAAATCATCGAGGCGACCAAGCGGGCGATCACGCATGCGCTCTCGCTCGGCTTTCGCAAGCAGGACATCGCGGTGCTGTCGTTTCGGGGCCGCGAGGGCTCGGCGCTCACCGCCGTCGATCAGCTCGGCCCGCACCGGCTGCGCGCGTTCACCGGCACGTATGACCTGTTCGGCAACCCGGAGTATCGCGAGGGCGATGTGCTGCTGGAATCGATCTATCGCTTCAAGGGGCAATCCGCGCCGTGCGTGATCCTCACGGAAGTCGATTTCGAGGCGCTCGACGAGCAGGCCGCGCGCAAGATCTTCGTCGGAGCGACACGCGCGACGATGAAGCTGATCGTGGTCGCATCCGAACGCGCGGCCCGGGCCATCGACGCGCTGCAGTAGCGCATGGCCGTTCCCGGCACAGAACCGTCCCTGGGCGCGCCCGCCGCGCGTCCGTGGTTCCGCCGTCTCTGGTATGCGGCGCTGATCGCGCTCGCGGTCGCGCCGCCGATCGGCGCGGTCGGCTACATGCTCTATTCGGGCCTGCTCGCGCGCGAGACGCACAGGCTCGTTGTGCCCTACGACGTGTACTGGGACGCCGCGCAGTTCCAGCTCGCCTATGAGCGCTTCGAGAATCATGTATTGCTGTACCGCAACGGCATCGACGAGGATGCGAACGCCGTGCGCGCGAGCTATCGGCTGCTGCGCGCGCGGCTCAAACAGGTGTCGGAATCGGCGGGACTGTCGGATGGACACGAAGCGCTGCTGAACCGGCAGCGCGAAATCCAGCGGCAATTGCAGACCGCGCTCGATTCGATCCAACTGGACGTCGAAGGGCTACAGGCCGAGCGTCAGCACACCTTGCGCGTGATCGGCGTGCTGCGTCAGAACGCGCCGGCCGTCGCGGAACTGGCGAGCGGACGGCGGCTCATGGACGTGGCCGAGCGCGAGGCGATCGTGCGCGACTTCGAGGCGAAGCGCCGCTATCTCATCTACGGCGGCATCCTCTTGGGTCTGCTGTCGGCGGCGGCGACGGCGTTGCTGCTGATGAACGGGTATCGGCGCACGCGTCTCATCGAGCAGCAGCGCGCGGCGCTCGCGGCCGAGCATCAGGCGACCCGCGCGGCGCGCGAGGCCGGCGTCGCCAAGGACACGTTCCTCGGCATGATCAGCCACGAGTTGCGCACGCCGCTGCACGCGATCGTATCTTCGGTCGAATTGCTCGGGCTCAATGCGCGCGGCGATGCCGACCGCAGAATCATGCAGCGCCTGGAAACAGGGGCGCGCCAACTCGAAGCGCAGATGCGCGATCTGACCGACTACGCGCGTCTCGGCGCAGGCAAGCTCGAATTGCGCATGACGGTCTTCGATCCGGTGGAACTGCTCGATTCGATCGTCGATGCGAACACGCCCGCCGCGACCGCGAAAGGGCTGGAATTGCGCGGCGACTACGCGGGCGAGCGCCGGCCAATCGAATCCGACCCGCATCGCGTGCGGCAGATCGTGACGAATCTCGTGACCAACGCGATCAAATACACCGAAGTCGGGTCCATCGACGTGCATTTTGCGCGCACGGAGGAGCGCCTCGACATTTCGGTGATCGACACGGGCCCCGGCATATCGCGCGAGCAGTTGCCGCTTATTTTTCAGGAGTTCACGCAGCTCGATTCATCGAGCACGCGGCGTTTCGACGGCGCCGGAATGGGTCTCGCGGTGGTGCGCGGACTCGTCGACCTGCTCGGCGGGAGGATCGAGGTGTCGAGCGAAGTGGGACAGGGCGCCGCGTTTCGCGTGAGCCTGCCGGCGGTGTCGGCGGACCGGCTGCCCGGAGGCGAGCCGGAAGCCGACGCGCCCGAGTTGCGCAAATCGCGTGTGCTCGTGATCGACGACCACGAGTCGATCCGCGACTCGCTGCTCGAGATGCTCACGCACCTGGGTTATTCCGCAGTCGCCTTGCCCGATGTGGATAGCGCGCTCGCGTGGCTGCGCGAGAACGACGCCGACGTGATCCTCGCGGACTTGCATATGCCCGGCAAGGACGGCTACTCGTTCGCCAACGAATACCGCGCGCGCAGTGCGCCGGGAGCGAGCGTGCCGATCATCGCGGTGAGCGCCTACGCGCCGGAACTGGTGGACCCGAGCGCGGCGGTGCTGTTCTTCGACTACTTGCTCAAGCCCGTGCGCTATGAGGTGCTGAAGGGCGCGGTGCACCGCGCGGTGACCGTGCGCAGGCGCGTCGCGTAGGGTTCGCCGCTAGCTGCGCATCAGGCGCTTGGAAAGGTCCGCGACGAGAATGCCAAGGCGCGCGGGCTTCTCGAAACACGTCACGTTGTAGTCGCGGATGACCTGGCTGATCTCCGATTCGCTCGCCTTGCCCGTTGTGAGCTCGCCCGTGAGCACGAAGACCGGCGCGTCCGGGTTGTCCGACGCGCGCACCGCGCGGATCGCGTCCGCCGACGTATGCATGCCGAACAGCCAGTCCATTACCACGGCATCGAACACCTGCGTCTGCAGTGCTTCGAGGAAGGCGTCGAGGCCGTAGAAGGCCATCGCCGTGAAGCCGGTGGCTTCGAGATAGTCGTGCAGGTTGTCGGCGGAAGCGTGGTCGTCGTCCACCACGGCGATGATGGGCTTGTCGGTGTCCGGCCGGCGCGGCTGGATCTCGATTTTGTGAACGTCGCAGGCTTCCTGAAGCAGCACGCCTTCATGCTTCGAGACGATCCAGCGATTGTTGAGCTTTTGCGCGATGAAATCCGGACGGCTGCCTGCTTCCAGCGCACTGCCGACCCACGCCATGCAAGGAATCTCCACCGAACCGAGCTTGAAGACGGCGTCGTGCGCGGTGCCCTCGGTTTCGTCGGGGCGCGTATTGATCGAATCGAAGAGCTTGAGCGCGGGCTCGTCGAACGCATCGGCGACGCGGCGAATCTGCGCGAGCGTCCACGGACTGTTGCCGCGCAGCTTGCGATGGCCCTGCGAAAAGCTCAGGTCGAGAATGCGGCACAGCTCGGCAGTCTGCTGCCGCTTTCCGATGCCATGACGGCCCATCAGCTCGCGCACGCGCTCCGCGACGGCGAGGGATTCCGAAGAAGACGTTTCAGTGACCATACAGCCAGTCGGATACGTGAGAGTGGGAATCTACGGGGCGTGTTCGGCGCGGAACGGACGGCCCATGCGCAGTGATTCGATATTGTAAATGGCATGGGTCCGTGCACTCAAAATGCGTCGGCAGAAGGCTCGCCGCGGGCCCGCTCGCACCGGGCCGCGAACGGTCCTTCCGTTACGCCAGCGCCGATGCGCGTTCGTGCGCCGGTTTGGGCGCGACGGGGATCTCGTCGAGCAGCGTCGAAAGCTGATTTCGGGCGTCCCGTCCGCTGAATTCACGCAGCGTCGCGAGCAAGGTGCGCCACGGCGCGGGCCACCGCGTTTCGCGCACGCAGTGGCCGTTGACATCGGTGATGCGCAGAAGGGTGCTGTCGGGAAAGTAGGTGAGTGTGACGGGCGTTCCGTCGAGTACGCAGGTTGCAGTGCAGGCTTTCGGTGTGAACATACTTTTTTTGAGTTGAATGAGCGTCACGATTGGACGGTCGAGGGCTTTAGCAACGATCGTTCCCGGTGTTGCCCGCGCTGCGTGCGAACGGTGTCCATCGGCGAAATCCTGCATGAAAGTTCGCGATTGTTGAACGGAGTATTGCCGATTTTCGCGACAATTAGCGGCTTTGCCGGCGATACACTGCGAAGAATCGTTGAATGGAGCTAATTGTGTTGATTGCTGCTTTTCTGATTTGTCCGGTTGGCGTCGCGGCGCTTTTTGCATTCGCTCTTTTTGCGGACAGACATTTCAAAGACTCGCTTCCTGTTTCGCGCGGCCATGTGCCCCCGGCGCAGACCGTCCGCTCGCAACGCGACACGACATCCGGCGTGCTGCGGCGGTAAGCGATCCGCTTTTGTTATCGAACGATCGCCCTTTCGAATTGTTGCGCTATTGGCGCGGGACTATAGTGCCTCGACGGCATGACAACCATAGCGACAACAACGAAAGGAGACGAACCATGAACCGTATCGACCTGGCCGACCGCGTCGTGATCATCACCGGCGGGGCGCGGGGCATTGGCCTCGCGGTGGCGGAGCGGGCGCTCGAATCGGGCGCCGATGTGTCGCTGTGGGACGTCGACGGCGAGCGCCTCGCGCGCACGAGCGCGGAACTCTCGGCGAAGTACAAGGAGCGCAAGGTCAGCGACGCCGTCGTCGAACTGACCGACGAATCGTCCGTCGACGCCGCCGCGAACAAGACGCTGGCCATGCACGGCAGGATCGACGTGCTCGTGAACAATGCGGGCATCACCGGCGGCAACGGCACGACCTGGGAACTCGCGCCCGACGTGTGGCGCCGCGTGATCGACGTCAATCTGATCGGCCCGTATCTGACCTGTCGCGCCGTCGTGCCGCACATGCTGAAAGCGGGCTACGGGCGCATCGTCAATATCGCGTCGATCGCCGGTAAGGAAGGCAATCCGAATGCGTCGCACTACAGCGCGTCGAAGGCCGGGCTGATCGGCCTTACGAAATCGCTCGGCAAGGAGCTGGCGGGGAAGAACATCCTCGTGAACGCCGTGACGCCCGCCGCGGCCAAAACCGAAATTTTCGATTCGATGTCGCAGCAGCACATCGACTACATGCTCTCCAAGATCCCGATGAACCGCTTCCTGTTGCCGCAGGAAGCCGCGTCGCTGATTCTTTGGCTCTCCTCCGAGGACTGCGCGTTCAGCACCGGCGCGGTGTTCGACCTGTCGGGCGGACGCGCGACGTACTGATTGCGTCTTCGGGAGAATCGCGATGAATCACTCCGCCCAAGCGGAAGGCGCCGTCACGTCCCGCGTGATGCGCAGGCTCTTGCCGTTTCTGCTCCTCATGTACGTGCTCGCGTTTCTGGACCGCGCGAACATCGGCTTCGCGCAAAAGGCGCTGCAGCAGGACACCGGTTTGACGAATGCCGCGTTAGGTTCGGCGCGGGCGTGTTCTTCGTCGGCTACGCGATGTTCGAGGTGCCGAGCAATCTGCTGTTGCATCGCGTCGGCGCGAAGCTGTGGATGTGCCGCATCATGGTGACGTGGGGCCTCGTCTCGGCTGCGATGGCCTTCGCGCATGACGCCACCACGTTCTACGCCTTGCGCTTTCTGCTCGGCGTGGCGGAGGCGGGCTTCTTTCCGGGCATCGTCTATTACCTGACGCGCTGGTTTGCGCAATCGTCGCGGGCGCGTGCGCTCGGCGTGTTTTATTTCGGCGCGCCGCTCGCGTTCATCTTCGGCGCGCCGCTGTCGGGCCTGCTGCTCGATCTGCACGGTGCGTTCGGTTTCAAGGGCTGGCAATGGCTCTTTCTCGTCGAAGGGCTGCTTGCGTCGATCGTCGGCGTATGCGCGTTCTGGTATCTCGACGACGATCCCGCGCAAGCCCGATGGCTCACCCAGGACCAGCGCGCGCTGCTCGTCGGCCGCCTCGACGAAGATGCGCGCATCGCCTCGTCGCACGGTCCGCGCAGCGTGCTCGCGTCGCTCGTCGATCCGCGCGTGCTCGTGCTGTGCTGTGTGTATTTCCTGATTCAGGCTGCGGTATATGGCGTCGTCTTCTATTTGCCGCAACAGGTGTCGGCGCTGCTGGGCACCAAGGTGGGCTTTCGCGTCGGGCTCGTGACGGCGCTGCCGTGGATCGCCGCCGTGATCGTCACGTGGATCGTGCCGCGCTACGCCGATCGCACCGGAAGGCATCGTCCGTGCGCGGTGGCGCTGCTTGCGATGTCGGGCATTGCGATCGGCGTGTCGGGCGTTGCGTCCTCGCCCGTCGTCTCGATCATCGCGCTGTGCTGCGCGGCGAGCGGCTTCATCGCCGCACAGCCGCTCTTCTGGACCTTTCCGACGCGCTATCTCACGGGCGCGGCCGCCGCGGCCGGTATCGCACTCATCAATTCGCTCGGCGGACTCGGCGGCTTCTTCGCACCGATGGCCCGCACCGCCGCCGAAGCCGCGTTCCATTCGACGAGCGCCGGCCTCATGGTGCTCGCGGGCGCGAGCGTGCTCGCGGCGCTCATCATCGTCGCGCTGGTGCGCGTGCCGGGGCGCATCGAACACGCGCACATCGCCGACGCCGCGAACGCGTCCTGAACCACGAAACCACACGTACGGAGCCTCATCATGTCCATGCCCACGATCGCCCAAGTGCGCGCCTTCACCGTTCGCGGCGGCGGTGCCGATTATCACGACCAGGGCGCCGATCACTGGATCGACGATCACATCGCCACGCCGATGGCCCGCTATCCCGAGTACCGCAAGAGCCGTCAGTCGTTCGGGCTGAACGTGCTGGGCTCGCTCGTCGTCGAGATCGAGGCGAGCGACGGCACCGTCGGCTTTGCGGTGACGACGGGCGGCGAAATCGGCGCGTTCATCGTCGAGAAGCATCTGGCGCGCTTTCTCGAAGGGCAGCGCGTAACCGACATCGAAAAGATGTGGGATCAGATGTACAACGCGACGCTCTACTACGGCCGCAAGGGCATCGTGCTCAACGCGATCTCGGGCGTCGATCTCGCGCTGTGGGATCTGCTCGCGAAAGTGCGCAAGGAGCCGGTGTTTCAATTGCTCGGCGGTCCGGTGCGCGACGAGCTGCAGTTCTACGCGACCGGCGCGCGCCCCGATCTCGCCAGGCAGATGGGCTTCATCGGCGGCAAGATGCCCTTGCAGCACGGCCCGGCGGAAGGCGAGGAAGGGCTCGCGAAAAATATCGCGAAGCTCGCGGACATGCGCGCGAAAGTCGGCGACGATTTCTGGCTCATGTTCGATTGCTGGATGAGCCTCGACCTCAACTACGCGAAGCGTCTCGCGAATGCGGCGCGCGAGCACGGCCTGAAGTGGATCGAGGAAGCGCTGCCGCCCGACGACTACTGGGGCTATGCCGAACTGCGCCGTTCGGTGCCGCGCGGCATGATGGTCACGACCGGCGAGCACGAAGCGACGCGCTGGGGCTTTCGCATGCTGTTCGAGATGGGCTGCGCGGATCTGGTTCAGCCGGATGTCGGCTGGTGCGGCGGCATCACCGAGCTCATCAAGATTTCGGCGCTTGCGGATGCGCACAACGTGCTCGTCGTGCCCCACGGTTCGTCGGTGTACAGCTATCACTTCGTCGTGACGCGGCATAACTCGCCGTTCGCCGAGTTCCTGATGATGGCGCCCAAAGCCGATCAGGTCGTGCCGATGTTCACACCCTTGCTGCTCGACGAACCCGTGCCGGTGAACGGCCGCATGAAGGTGCCGGAGACGCCGGGCTTCGGCGTGCGGCTGAATCCGGAATGCAAGCTCGAAAGACCCTATACGCACTGACCACACTGAAAGAGGCCTCTCATGCTGCTGGAAAACAAGGTCGTCGTGGTGACGGGCGGGTCTCGCGGCATCGGCCGGGCGATCGCGCTCGCGAGCGCGCGCGAAGGCGCCGATGTCGCGATCAACTACTGGGGCGACAACGACAGGTCTTACGGCAAGGCATCGGCGGTGGAGTCGATCGTCCGCGAGATCGAGGCGTTGGGGCGGCGCGCGATCGCCGTCGAAGGCAACGTCGCCGAGCGGGATACGGGCATCGAGTTGATCGCCCGCACGGTCGATGCCTTCGGCCATGTCGACGTGCTGTCGAGCAACGCCGGCATCTGTCCGTTCCACGCGTTTCTCGACATGCCCGCTTCTGTCTACGAATCCACCGTCGCGGTGAACCTGAACGGCGCGTTCTACGTGACCCAGGCCGCGGCGAACCAGATGAAGACGCAGGGCACGGGCGGCGCCATCGTTGCGACGAGTTCGATCAGCGCGCTCGTCGGCGGCGGCATGCAGACGCACTACACACCGACCAAGGCGGGTGTTCACTCGCTGATGCAATCCTGCGCGATCGCGCTCGGGCCGTATGGCATCCGCTGCAACTCGGTGATGCCGGGCACCATCGCGACGGACCTGAACGCCGATGACCTTTCGGATAGGGACAAACGCGCGTATATGGAAAAGCGCATTCCGTTAGGCCGCCTCGGCGAACCCGACGATGTCGCGCAATGCGTCGTCTTCCTCGCCTCAGACCGCGCGCGCTATGTGACTGGCGCGTCCCTCCTCGTGGATGGCGGTCTGTTCGTCAATCTTCAGTGAGGCGACACCGCCGAATACTTGCGCAACAGCGCGATGAAGTACTCGGCGGGCTCGCTCAAGGTCTCGAACTTGCGTCGCAGCAGCCCGAACCCAGACAGGCTCTTGCCGATCTCGATCGGCAACTCGATCAGCAATTGCGCCCGCAAATAATCCCGCACGACGGATTCCGGCAGCATCGCGACGGCTTCGCTGTTTTGCAGCAATTGCAGCGTGGCGAAGATGGACGCGCATTCGACGATGTCGGCCGGCGTCGACAGCCCGGCGCGCGCGAGTTCGTCTTCGAAGAGGCCGCGCGCGGGACTCGTGATCGGCTGCAAAATCCACGGCCAGCCGACGAGTGCGGCGAGTACGAGTCCGGTCTTCCCGGCAAGCGGATGCCCCGCGCGCACGACGAGGCGCATCGCCTCGCGCGCGAGCGGTTCGAAGTCGAAATCGTTGTGCTGCAAAGGCGTCGTCAGACGGCCGAGCGCGAGATCCACTTCGCGGCGATGCAGCAATTGCACGACCTGATCGCTCGTCTCACCGAGGATGCGCACGTTCAGAAGCGGCCGCTCCGACTTCAGTTCGGTGACGGCCATCGCGAGCACATCGGGCGCGGCGCCCATGATCGCGCCGACCGTGAGCTGACCGTGACCGCCACGGCGCTTGGCGTCGAGATCGTCGGCGAAGCGGGTCAGGTCCGCCAGCGAGCGGCGCGCATAGGCGAGCGCGGCGGTGCCGAGCGGCGTCGGCTGCATGCCGCGCGCATTGCGCTCGAAGAGCAGAAACCCGAATGCTTCCTCGATATCCGCAAGCATGCGGCTGGCGCTCGGCTGCGCGACGTTGATCGTCTCGGCGGCCTGATGCAGATTGCGCGCGTCGTCGAGCGCGACCAGCAGCGCGAGATGCTTGAACTTCAGCCGATTGACCAGCGCATTCGGCGACACACTTTGGGACACGTTCTGAATCATTCGACAGCCCGCTTTGAGCCGCGCGAAGATGCGGCGCAGCGATACGTTTTTGCGATCGGCCAATCCTGCAATCGGATTGTCGTGTTATCGGTCGGCGAATTATAGTCGCAGCACAACGAGTCTCGACCACAGGGATTCACCAATCAAAAGAAGGCGGGCCGCCATGGAGACAGTGGCATTTCGCATGACCTTGAAGCCGGGCATGCGCGAGGAATACGAGAAGCGCCATCGCGAGATCTGGCCGGAACTGGCCGATGCGCTGCGCGAGGCGGGCATCCGCGATTACCGGATCTTTCTCGACGAATCGACCGGGCATCTCTTCGCCATTCATCAGCGCACGGATACGCATACGACGAACGCATTGCCGACGCTGCCCATCATGCGCAAGTGGTGGGACACCATGGCCGAGTTGATGGAGACGCACGCGGACAACGCTCCCGTGACGGTGCCGCTCGTGCCCGTCTTTCATCTTCCCTGAAACCTTCGCCGCTTTCGCGAGGAGCGCAACCATGCAGGTCGTCGATCCGCATATTCACCTGTGGGATCTGTCCACGCATCATTACCCCTGGCTCGCGAATCCGCAGACGTCGTTCGTCGGCGATGCGCGCGATCTGCAGCACGACTATCTGCTGGCGGATCTGCTGCGCGACGCGGAAGACATCGAGGTGTTGAAGCTCGTGCACGTCGATGCGAATCACGATCCCGCCGATCCCGTCGAGGAAACGCGCTGGCTGCAATCGGTAGCGGACAAGGACGGCATGCCGAATGGCATCGTCGCAGGCGCGGATTTGTCGGCGGAGAACGCCGAGCAAGTGCTCGAAGCACATGCGGCATTCGCCAATACGCGCGGCATCCGCCAGATTCTCAACGTGCATCGCAACAAGCTGTACGACTACGTCGGGCGTCATTACATGCGCGAGCCGCAGTGGCGCAGGCACTTCGCGTTGCTGAGGCGCTTCGGCATGTCGTTCGACCTGCAGCTTTATCCATCGCAGATGGAAGAGGCCGCGCAACTCGCGCGCGAGCATGCGGACACGCAATTCATCGTCAATCATGCGGGCATGTTCGTGGACCGCGACTCGACGCCGGGGTATCGCGCGTGGCGCGAAGGGATGCGCATGCTGGCTGCGTGCCCGAACGTCGCGGTGAAGCTGAGCGGCTTCGCGATGTTCGATCATGACTGGACCATCGAGAGCCTGCGTCCTTACGTGCACGAAACCATCGACACGTTCGGCAGTGACCGCGCGATGTTCGCCTCGAACTTTCCGGTGGACCGGTTGTTCGGCACGTATACGGCGTTGTGGAACGCGTATGCGCGCATCGTCGGCGATGCGAGCGACAGCGAAAAGCAGGCGCTCTTCGTTGGCAACGCGCAACGCATTTATCGCATCTGAGAGGTGAACACATGACGATGCCACGTCTTGAACTGAGACATGCGAGCAAGTCGTTCGGCCGGGTGCGCGCGCTCGGCGACGGCAGCCTGCAACTCTTTCCCGGCGAAGTGCACGCGTTGCTCGGCGAGAACGGCGCGGGAAAATCGACGCTCGTGAAGCTGCTCGCGGGCGTCTATCAGCCCGATGCGGGCGAGTTGCTCGTCGAAGGCGTCGCGCGCCGCTTCGCCAGTCCGGCCGAGGCGCGCGATGCGGGCATCGCCGTGATCTATCAGGAGCCGACGCTTTTCGCGGACCTCTCGATCGCCGAGAACATTTACATGGGCAGGCAGCCGCGCGATCGCTTCGGGCGCATTCGCTACGACGAGATGCATCGCGAAGTCGATGCGCTGCTGTCGTCGCTCGGCGTGAATCTGCGCGCGCAACGCCTCGTGCGCGGGTTGTCGATCGCGGACCAGCAGGTCGTCGAGATCGCGAAGGCTTTGTCGCTCGACGCGAACGTGCTCATCATGGACGAGCCGACCGCCGCGCTCTCGCTGCCCGAAGTGGAACGGCTTTTCGCGATCGTGCGCGCATTGCGCGAGCGCGACGTGGCGATTCTTTTCATCACGCATCGTCTCGATGAAGTGTTCGCGCTGACGCAACGCATGACGATCATGCGCGACGGCATGAAGGTGCATGACGCGCTCACGCAGGACATGAGCATCGATGCGATCGTGAGCAGGATGGTCGGCCGCGATCTCGACACGTTCTATCCGAAAGCCGATGTCGCGCCCGGCGACGTGCGTCTCTCGGTGCGCAATCTCACGCGGGAAGGCGTGTTCAAGAACGTGTCCTTCGACGTGCGCGCGGGCGAGATCGTCGCGCTGGCGGGACTCGTCGGCGCGGGACGCAGCGAAGTCGCGCGTGCGATCTTCGGCATCGATCCGGTCGATGGCGGCGAAGTGAAGATCGCGGGCAAAAAGCTCGCGCTGGGACATCCGGCGACGGCCGTGCGCGCGGGACTCGCGCTCGTCCCGGAGGATCGTCGCGCACAAGGGCTCGCGCTGGAACTGAGCATCGCGCGCAACGCATCGCTTACCGTGCTCGGACGTCTGATGCGTCACGGACTCATCACGGCGAAGAGCGAATCGACGCTCGCGGCGGACTGGGGCAAGCGGCTTCGTCTCAAGGCGAGCGATCTCGAAGCGCCCGTCGGCACGCTGTCGGGCGGCAATCAGCAGAAAGTCGTGCTCGGCAAATGGCTCGCGACGATCCCGAAGGTGCTGATCATCGACGAGCCGACGCGCGGCATCGACGTGGGCGCGAAGGCGGAGGTGTATCGCACGCTCGCGGAACTCGTGAAGGAGGGCATGGCCGTGCTGATGATATCGAGCGAACTGCCTGAAGTGCTCGGCATGGCCGATCGCGTGCTCGTGATGCACGAAGGCCGCATCAGCGCGGATATTGCTCGCGCCGATGCGAACGAAGGACGCGTGATGAGCGCAGCGCTTGGCGCCACGCCGGACTCTCTGGGACGCGCAGCATGATGACACGACACTCTCCGACGCTACCCGCGATGCCGCCGTCCGACACGAAGCGCGAAAGCCTCGCGGTCTCGATCGCAAAGAGCCGCGAATTGACGCTCTTCATCGTGCTGCTCGTATTGATCGGCGCGACGGCCGCGGTCAAGCCCGACTTCCTCAATCTGCAGAATCTGCGCGACGTGCTGCTCAACGTGTCGATCATCGGCTTGCTTACGGCAGGCATGACGATCGTGATGCTGATGCGGCATATCGATCTGTCCGTTGCGTCGGTGGTCGGCGTGTCGGCCTATGCGGTCGGCAGCCTCTTCGTGGTGTTCCCGCACATGCCGGTGATCGTCGCGATGCTCGCGGGCATCGGCATCGGGCTTGCGATCGGCGCGGTCAACGGCGCGCTCGTCACGTTCGGACGCGTGCCATCGCTCGTCGCGACGCTTTCCACGCTCTATATCGTGCGCGGCGCGGATTACGCGTGGGTCCACGGCGGCCAGATCAACGCGACGAGCCTGCCCGATGCGTTCGCGTCCATCGCGACAGGCGCGCTCTTCGGCGTGCCGAATCTCGTGCTGATCGCGCTGGTCGTGCTGATCGCGTTGTCGGTGTATCTGAAGCAATATCGCGGCGGGCGCGAGCACTATGCGATCGGCTCGAACCCCGAAGCCGCGCGGCTCGCGGGCATACGCGTGGACCGGCGCGTGATGATCGGCTTCCTGCTCTCCGGCGCCATTGCCGGTCTCGCTGGCGTGCTGTGGCTCGCGCGCTTCGGCACCGTCGATGCCAGCACGGCGAAGGGCATCGAGCTGCAGGTGGTCGCGGCGGCCGTGGTGGGCAGCGTCGCGATCACGGGCGGCGTCGGGACGATCGCGGGCGCCACGCTCGGCGCGCTCGTGCTCGGCGTCATCAATATCGCACTGGTGGTGTTGCGCGTGTCGCCGTTCTGGCAGCAGGCGATTCAAGGCGCGCTGATCGTTGCGGCGATCGCGCTCGATACATTGCTCGCGCGCTCGGTCGCGCGCCGCATGATGAGGAAACGCGATCATGGCTAAACCCGATTCCGCGCTGTCCACGACGCGCCGCCGCCACCTGCAATGGGAAGCGATGCTCGCGATCGTGCTCGTCGTTTCGCTCGTCGCGGGGCGTGTGCTGTCGCCGCTCTTTTTGTCCGGGGCGAATATCTCGAACATGCTCGCGGACTTCACCGAGATCGCGCTGATCGCGCTGCCGATGACGCTCATCATCGTTGCGGCGGAAATCGATCTGTCGGTGGCGTCGGTGCTGGGCGCATCCAGCGCGCTCATGGGCGTGCTATGGCACATGGGTTTGCCGATGCCGCTCGTCATCGTCCTCGTGCTGATGTTCGGCACGCTCGCGGGCTTGTTCAACGGCCTCGTGATCGTGCGCTTCGGTCTGCCGTCGCTCGCTGTGACGATCGGCACGCTCGCATTGTTTCGCGGTCTCGCATACGTGCTGCTCGGCGATCAGGCCATCGCGGATTTTCCCGCGTCGTACACGGCGTTCGGTATCGACACGGTCGGCAATACCTTTCTGCCGATGCCGTTTGTCCTGGTTATCGCGGGCGCAGTCGTCTTCACGGTAGTGCTGCAGGCGACACCTTTCGGCCGGAGCCTATTTGCGATCGGCGCGAATCCGACGGCCGCGCAGTTCTCGGGTATCGATGTCGCGAAGACGAAGCTCAGGCTCTTCATGATGTCGGGCGCGATGGCGGCGCTCGCGGGCATCGTCTATACGTTGCGCTTCACGAGCGCCCGCGGCGACAACGGCGAGGGCTTCGAGCTTTCCGTGATCGCGGCGGTGCTGTTCGGCGGCGTGAGCATTTTCGGCGGACGCGGCTCGATGATCGGCGTGCTGCTGTCGCTCGTGATCATCGGCGTGTTGCGCAATGCGCTGACGCTCGCGGATGTATCGAGCGAAACGCTGACGATCGTGACGGGCGCGCTGTTGCTCTCGTCGGTGTTGATACCGAATCTCGTCGCGCGCTGGCGGGCCGCGCGCGAAAAGCGTCTGATGGCGCAGGCGCTTTGATCAGTGTGATGTCCGTTGCGGGTATCCGTTGCAAACCAGCGCAGTCATGCGCAATGACAGGAGACTTTACGACATGAAAAAGCCCATTCGATTCCCGCGCGGCCCGGCGCTGGCGGCGGCCTTGCTGGCCGCGACCGTCGCGCTGACGGCGAGCGCCGCCGATATCAAGAGCGGTTTGAAGATCGCCTTTTTGCCGAAGCAGATCAACAATCCGTACGAAGTGATCGCCGACGACGGCGGCATGGCCGCGATCAAGGAGATGAAGGGCGAGGGCAAGGTGGTCGGGCCGTCGGATGCGGGCGCTTCATCGCAGGTGAGCTATATCAACACGCTCATCACGCAGCGGCAAAATGCGATCGTGATCGCGGCAAACGATGCGAACGCGGTCGTGCCGTATCTGAAGAAAGCGATGTCGCAGGGCATCAAGGTCGTGACGTTCGATTCCGATACTGCGCCCGATGGCCGGCAGGTCTTCGTGAATCAGGCCGATTCGGAAGCGATCGGGCGCGGGCAGATTCAGTTGCTGTCGAAGCTGATCGGCGGCGAGGGCGAGTTCGCGATTCTCTCGGCGACGCCGAACGCCACGAATCAGAACACCTGGATCAAATGGATGCAGGAGGAGCTCAAGAAGCCCGAATATTCGAAGATGAAGCTCGTGAAGATCGCCTATGGTAACGACGACGATCAGAAGTCGTTCGTCGAAACGCAGGGCTTGTTGCAGGCGTATCCGAATCTGAAGGGCATCGTCGCGCCGACATCGGTGGGGATCGCGGCGGCGGCGCGCTATATCTCGAGTTCGCCGGCAAAGGGCAAGGTCGTCGTGACGGGGCTCGGCACGCCCAATCAGATGCGCGCGTTCGTGAAGAACGGCACGGTCAAGGCGTTCCAGTTGTGGGATCCGGGCCAGTTGGGTTATCTCGCGGCATTCGCGGCGGCGAATCTCGCATCGGGGACGATCACCGGCAAGGAAGGCGATTCGTTCGATGCCGGCAAGCTCGGCAAGCGGACGGTGGGCAAGAGCGGCGAAGTGATCCTCGGGCCGCCGACTACGTTCGATGCGGCGAATATCGATAACTTCAATTTTTGAGGACGCGGGGTCGCTGCGGACCTGAGAGAAACGAAACGCCCTTCGGGGCGTTTCGTTTTTCAGCGGGTGCCGTGTTGTCGATGCGTGCCGCAAATGCCTTTTCGATCAGCGAGTTGGGTCGATGCTCCCAGGGCTATCCACAGGGCTCTCCACAAAAACTGTGGATAGATTTGCGATGTGGTGCATCAACCCCGCGCCTCGAATTTGCCCCGCTTCGAAAACCGGGGACAACCGCACACAGTCATTTGATCGCCTGCCCGGCTCTCAGCACCTGCACCGCCGTCGCCGATTCGAACTGCGCGTGGACCGTATCGCCTGCCTTCAGCCCCGCAAGCGACACGTCCGGCGCGACTTCGAGCGTCACCGTCCGGCTCGGCCCGCGCAAGGTCACGCGCCGGTTCTTCGCATCGACCCGCTCGATCGTCCCGATCACCTCGACGATGCGCGCCTGCGCCATCACGCCGCCCGACGCCGGGATCGCCGCTTCAGTGTCGATGCGCTGACGTATCCCGTCGGACTTCATCTTCGTCGCGCGCACGAGCAGTGCGCTGCGATATTCGATGTTGACGATATCGCCCAACTGAAGCTTCTTGACATTGCCGATCTCGGGATTCACCGCCACTTCCACGACACGGCCGGCCGGACCCTGCAGCGACACGCTGTTAGTCACGGGATCGATGCCGACCACGCGTGCCTGCACTTGCGCGATTGCTGCCGCACCGCGCGCGGTCGGCGCCGACGCCGCATCCTGAGCCGATGCATTGCCGATCGCCGTGAAGGCGAGAGCCGCACAGGTCGCGAGAAGCGTGACGGAGCGATGCGGCCATTGAGTTGACGAACGAATCATGGGTTGCCTCCTTGTTTTCAGATAGCGCTTCATTCACTGTCACAAACGACGCCCTCATCGGCGCGACTTCGACAACAAGTGCCCCAGCCCGAGATTGGTGGCGATCTGCCAGATATAGACGCGCGAGTAGCGCACGCCATAGCGCCGCTCGATCACTTCGCGCAGACGGGCATTGGTCCAGGTATCGCTCCCGAAGCCATGCTCTCTGGCCGACCCTTGCAGCGCGGCGGCGATCCAGTCGAGCGCCTCGCGATCGAGCACCGACGCGCGCCCGCCGACGCCCATCTTCGCGAGCGCGTCGAGACCGCCCTCGGTGACGATGGCCTTGTAGCGCCGCACTGTCTGCACGGAAAGATGCAGTTGCTCGGCCACCGCCTCGACCGACGCGCCATCGAGCAGCATGCGTCCCGCCGTCATGCGTCGCACGACGCTCGGCAGTGTGTCGGGACGGGAGAGCATGGCGTGCGCCGCTCGATCGTTCGGATTACGTGCGATCGTTCGTGACGTCAGGCACGGCCGCGAGAAGCGGAGCCGGCCCTGATGCTCGTCCTTGTGCCCGTCGATGCGCGCGAGCGATGGATGCAACGTTGCGGCGTCCGTATGCGTTCATGCTTGCCCCCTTGTCGAATGGAGACGGCGGGACTTGATCGGGCGTGCTTGACGTCGGCCGATGTGCGGCTCGCATAGCCGGGCCGACTTACAGAGAAGTACCAATAAACGTTTTCAGGCTCGACGGGCAACCATCGGCGAAAATTTTTTCGGCTTGATAAATTTCGGCGAATTGCCTATGAACGCTGCCGATGAGCAGCGGATGCGCGATCGGCGACGCAAGGCGCGACGCGGCGTGCAATGCCGCGCGCGTCCGTTTCAACGCGTGTGTTCGGTGGCATTCAGACGAACGACATGCCATTCATACGCCGCACGTGCGTCATGCGCCGTGCGCCGTGGAACGGACGTATCCAGGTGATCGACGACGTGTCAAACGCGATAGAACTCGATGTCCTGGCCGGCGTGAACCGCGCGCTTGAGCCACTCGGGCATATCGCCGAGGCCGTCCCACGTATCGCCATTTGCGTTTCGGAATATCGGTGCGGCGCCATCCCCGGAGTGCGGAAACAAAGGCAATTGCGGCATCGGCCGTTTTGCCTTGGACGCGCCATGAGCCCCGTTGGTCTTGGTGAAGGAGGGCGGTGGTGTTACCACCGGCGCTTCGGCCAGTGCTTCAGCCAACGCGGTCTCGGTAATGCCGAACTCAGCCATTCGGCTGCGCAAATACGCAATGATGCTGTCTCGCTTTCTTTCGTCCACGGCTTTCCTGATTCAGCTTTTGATTTTCAGAAGACGAGCCGAAACCCCGCGCGGACCGGGGCGGCTCGATGACTCGAATATAAGTGTTTTATGAAGCGTGACGCAGTGCCTGGCTCGCGTCAATTAGTGTATTTACCGCACGTCTATTAATTCGCCCGGTGACCTGGCCTTTAATACGGGCATTGCCCGAATGCGAACGTTGGCCCGCCCCGCGCATCGCCGTGACGGACGCGCGAAACATATGCGCGCGGAAAGTCACGTCGGGGAGCCACGAACCGATGGCGAGGCCCGCACCGCCATGAAGCATGGCGTTCGAACCTCGCTTAACCCTATTGTATGCTGCTTGTGGCAACTATTAAAACGTTTTAACGACTGTGTTGTTCCCCCGGTAATTCGGCACCATGCGCGCGAATGGCGGCAATCAGTTCCGCGGGTGTTATTTCATAACGCACTTCGCGGTGAATGCCGGGTTTGCGCTCGTCGATTTCAATCAGCAGTACGGCTTTGCCGTCCGCGGCGGGTTCGAGGCGCAGCGAACGCACTTCCTGTCCGCTGGCATCGTCGTATTCCGTCAGGAGCGTCATGGCGCCGGTGGCGGCGCTTCTCGGCATTGACATTCTTCCTCCCGTCTTGCGACGTCATTGTTGTTGTTTCACCGCGCCATCCACCGGCGTGCACGAAATTCGGGCGCGCTGCATTGGGATTCAGATTGGCGAATGAGGCGGACGCGAAAGGCGGCGCGGCCAGCGCCATCCTCCGGTATCTCATTATTGCCTGTCAAAAGTGCGCGCGTCCAGCGTGAGGCGCGCGGGAAACTTGTGGCCCTTTTTTTTGTGCGGCGTCGTTTGGGCTCACGCGCCCTGGCCGATCGCGTCCCGCGCCTGGCTCGCGAGCTCGAAGGAACGCAGGCGTGCCTGTTGATCGAAAATCTGCGCGGTGATGATCAGCTCGTCCGCCTGCGTCTGGTCGATCACCGAGCGCAGGCCGGCTTCCACATCGGCCGGAGCGCCCACTACCGAGCACGCCAGCGAGTGTTCGACGCCCGCGCGCTCGGCGTCGCTCCATGCGATCGATTCGACCGGTGGCGGCAACTGGCCGGGCGTGCCGCGACGCAGATTGATGAATTGCTGTTGCAGCGACGTGAAGTGGAAGCGCGCTTCCTCGGCGGTATCGGCGGCGAAGACGTTGACGCCGACCATCACATAGGGCTTTTGCAGGGACGCGGACGGGCGGAACTGCTTGCGATAAACCTCCAGCGCGGTCAGCAGATAATCCGGTGCGAAATGTGACGCGAACGCAAACGGCAGCCCCAGCGCGGCCGCGAGCTGCGCCGAAAAGAGGGATGAGCCGAGCAGCCAGATCGGCACATGCAGCCCGGCGCCGGCCACGGCGCGCACGCGCTGGCCTTCGACCGGATCGGCGAAATAGCGTTGCAACTCGACGACATCATCCGGGAACGACTCGGCGCTGCCGTGCAGATCGCGGCGCAGCGCACGCGCGGTGGTCTGGTCGGTGCCGGGCGCGCGCCCGAGCCCGAGGTCGATGCGCCCCGGAAACAGCGACGCGAGCGTGCCGAACTGCTCGGCAATCACGAGCGGCGCGTGATTCGGCAGCATGATGCCGCCCGAGCCGACGCGAATCGTCGTCGTGCCCGCCGCGATATGGCCGATCACGACAGCAGTCGCCGCGCTGGCGATGCCCGTCATGTTGTGGTGCTCCGCGAGCCAGTAGCGCAGATAGCCCCAGCGCTCGGCGTGCCGGGCGAGATCCAGCGAATGGGCGAAGGCGTCGGCCGGCGTCGAGCCGAGCGGAACCGGAGAAAGGTCGAGTAGCGAGAAGGGGATCATTGCGGCGTTCCGAAAGCGCGGCGGATCGCGATGCGACCGCACCGCGGCGCATGCCACGCGCTGAAAGAATTGATTGTGCCGAAACTGGGAGAATCCTGCCGGATCGGGCGGGCGCGGCTCGGTCAGGCGAGTCGCGGATAGCCGCGGCCGATGGCGTCGCGTTCGTAGTCGAGAATCGGCGCGTAGTCGGCCTGTGTGCGCCGTACGACGCCTCTGAGCCTCAGCCGGGCGGCGAGCGCGGGATCGTGATCGAGCGCGCCGGCGAGTGCCTGCAAAATTGTGTCGATTGCGTCCTGCGGCACGCGCATCGACGCGATGAAAGGCAGCGCGGCCGCGCTCGCCGTCATGCCGAGCGCGCGCACGCCGTCCGTCAGTTCCGGCAGGTGCGCCTGCGCGAACGCGAACGTGACGCAGTCGATCGCGGCGACATCCGCGCGCCCCTCGGCGAGCGCACGCAGCGAGGCGAGATGCGCGCCGGTCTTCGTCACCGAGGCGAAGAACCGTCCGTCGTGCGCGAAAGGGGCGACTGCGTGGCGGAAGAGATTCATGCCGCTGTTGGAATCATCGTCGTTATAGGCGGCGCGCAGGCCGCGGCAACGTTCGATCGTCTGCGCGCCGACATGCCCGCCGGCGACGAGCACGCTGCGATAGGTGCCGCTTTCGCAGCCGGGCACATCGAAATCGGGCGCGCCGATGAGCCGCACGCGATCGGCTAACGCATGCACGAGCGGATAGCCGCAGGTCTGCGAGAACAGCACATCGCCGCGCAGCCAGAAGGCGGTGAGATCCCTATCGGGATCGACAATGTCGAGCGTATCGCCGCGCGCGCTCAGCCAGTCCGCGAGATGCTCACGCACATGCGCGAGCAGCGTGCGCCAGTCCGCGGCGAGCGCGGGCGTCACGTTGTACATCGGCAGGGCGGCGAGCCAGTGCATCGGGAACGGGTAACGAATGACGATGACGGATCGTACAGCGCGGCGCGTCAGCTCGCGAGGCTGGCCGTATCGCCGCTGCGCGCGCTCGGGCGTCGGCCGCTCGGCGACTCGGCAACGGCGAACGGATGCACCGGTTCGGCCGCCTGCGCGAACGCATGGCGAATCGCCCATTCGCCGTATCCCCGCACGACGAACCCGCCGTTGCTCGCGCGATAGCCGTCGCGCCGGCGGGCATACACCTGGCCGAGCGCGAACCACGGCACGCCGGGCAGGTCGTGATGGACGGCGTGATAGTTGTTGTTGAGAAAGAGCAGACGCCACGGCCACGCGGCTTCGTTCACGACCGTACGTTCGCTTTCCTTCTCCGCCGCACGATGCTCCTGAAACGAGCGCACCGAAGCGAGCGCGAGCGACGCATAGCCGACGCCGAACACGAATGCGCGCCACGGAATGCCGCATCGCGTTTCGAGCCAGCTCGCGAGCAGCACGAGCGACGCGAGATGCGCCGCCCAGCTCGCGACGATCCGCCAGCGCCGCTCGACGACGGCCTGCGCCGCCTCGCGCCACGATGCCGCGATCGAGAACCACGGTCCGATCAGCATGCGGCCCGCGAAGGTGTTGCGCGCGGCGAGGGCGGCGCGCAAGACGGGGCCGGCGCTCGCCCATTGCGCCGGCGTCACGTAAAAGCTTTCGGGGTCGCGGCCGGGTTCGGTCAGATGCGCGTCGTCGTGATGACGCAGATGCGATTCCCGGTAGACCTCGTAGGGAAACCACACCGCGAGCGGGGCGATGCCGAAGAGCATGTTGAGAAGCGGCCAGCGCGTTGGATGCCCGTGCATCAGCTCGTGCTGCAGCGACATATACCAGCACGACAGCGCCGCGAGCAGCGCGATGGACGGCACGAGGCCGATCGTGCGGGCGTTGAGCGCGACGCCGAACCAGCCGCCGTAGATCGCGACGATCACCGCCCACGTCGGCCATTCGCTGCGCCAGCGCCAGCTTTCGCGTTGGTTCTGGAGTTCCTGGCGCTGGGCGTCGTCGAGATAGCGGGGCATGGCGGACTTCGATAAAGACGAAGGGCCATGCTAGCGGCGCCGCTTGCCCGTCCCAACCAAGGAATTCGGCTAAGGATTGCGCGATCGGCGCAATAAGCATTCGTCGATGCGGCCGATTTTTGGCCACGCATTCGCCCACGGTATCCTTGATTACTTCAATACCGCATGCGCGCGCCTATGACCGAATCGTTCGAGCCCGCTTCCGCGTCGCATCCGACGCATCGAAAATCGCCGCGCAAATCCGCGCGTCTCATCGCCGGCCTGATCGCCTTCAACGTGTTCGCGTGGCTCTGGGCGCTCGCCGCGTTCCGCCACTATCCGCTGTTGCTCGGCACATCGCTGCTCGCGTATTCGCTCGGGCTGCGTCATGCGGTCGACGCCGACCATATCGCCGCGATCGACAACGTCACCCGCAAGCTGATGCAGGAAGGCAAGCGGCCGCTCTTCGCCGGATTCTTTTTTTCGCTCGGACATTCGACGATCGTCGTCGCGGCCACCGCGCTGATCGCCGCGACCGCGATGGCCGTGCAGGGCCGCTTCACCGAGTTTCGCGAGATCGGCGGGATCATCGGCACGTCGGTGTCGTCGCTATTCCTGTTCGCCATCGCTGCGATGAACCTCTTCGTGCTGCGCGGCGTGTGGCGCGCATTCAGACGCGTGCGGCGCGGCGAGTCCTGCCGCGACGAAGACATCGACATGCTCGCGGTCGGCGGCGGACCGCTCGCGCGCATCGCGCGGCCGCTCTTCAGGCTGATCGGCAAGAGCTGGCACATGTATCCGCTCGGCTTTCTGTTCGGGCTCGGCTTCGACACGGCCACCGAAATTGGTCTAATGGGCATCGCGGCCGCCGAAGCCGCGCGCGGCATGCCGGTCTGGTCGATTCTCGTGTTTCCGGTGCTCTTCACGGCCGGCATGTCGCTCATCGATACCGCGGACAGCCTCCTGATGACGGGCGCCTACGGCTGGGCGTTCACGAAACCGATCCGCAAGCTCTACTACAACCTCACCGTCACGCTCGTGTCGGTGCTGATCGCGTTGCTCGTCGGCGGCATCGAGGCGCTCGGGCTGATCGCGGACCGGCTGCAACTGAAGGGCGGACTGTGGGACATGGGCGCGTCGCTGTCCGAGCACTTCGGGATGCTCGGCTATGGAATCGTTGCGATCTTCGCCGCGTGCTGGCTGGTTTCCGCGCTCATTTACAAGTGGCGCGGCTATGACTCGATCGACCGCACCATCGCCCGCTAGCGTCATGGGCATCGTTCGTGCTTCGTCAATGCCTCAGCCGCTCATCCACTCTCCGTATCGAGCGGCGTTCAGGGAGAACGAACATGAACGAGCCGCAAGCCGGCGACTCCGCCAAGGGGAATTCCGCTGGAGCGGACTCGCCGCACCTCGATAGCGCCGAACAGGAACAGGCCGCCGAACACTCGGCGCCGCATCCGCTCGTCATCCATGAGATCGTGCGCGAGGAAGGCGAAGTCGCGATGGAGCGCACGTTCGCCGCGCTGATGTGGTCGGCGCTCGCCGCCGGCCTCTCGATGGGCTTCTCCTTTCTCGTCCAGTCGATCCTCGAAGGCGCGCTGCCGGACACGGCATGGCGCGGCCTCATCTCGAGCTTCGGCTATACGATCGGCTTCGTCTTCGTCATCCTCGGACGTCAGCAGCTCTTTACCGAAAGCACGCTCACGGCGGTGCTGCCCGTGCTCACGCGGCGCGATCTCGTGACCTTGTTCAAGACGCTGCGTCTCTGGGCGATCGTGCTCTTCTTCAACCTCGTCGGCACGGCGATCTTCGCCGCCATCCTGCAGATTCGCGGCGTATTCGCGCCAGAAGTGATCGATGCGCTCGCCAAGGTCGCGATGACGCCGCTTTCCGCCGAGTTCGGCGTGACCGTCGTGCGCGGCGTGTTCTCCGGCTGGCTGATCGCGCTCATGGTTTGGCTCCTGCCGAGCGCGCGCTCGGGGCGTCTCCTGACCATCCTGCTCGTGACGTACACGGTCGCGGTGAGCAAGCTCACGCACGTCATCGCGGGATCGGTCGAAGCGGCGTACGCGGTGATGATCGGCGCGGCCAGCATCCCCGACTACTTTTTCGTGTTTCTCGTGCCGACGTTCATCGGCAACGTGATCGGCGGCGTGTCGCTCGTCGCGATCATCAATCATGCGGCGATCGCGCCGGAAATCTGAGTGCCGCGAGCACGCCGCGATCGAAGACGATCGCCCTTACTTGTTGCTGCCCGCGCCCGTGCCGTACAGGCCGTTATTGAAGCCGCCGCTGCCCTCGGACTTGCGATCCTTGCCCGCGGTCGCGGCGCGGCCCTTGGCGGCATCCTTCGACTGCGGTTTCTGCGATTCATGCATGGCGGTGCCCGACGGAGCGGCGCTCGATGTCGAATCGGACTGACGATTGTCCTGATTGCCGGCGCCGCCGCCGTTCGTGATCTGCGCGACCCCGTACGTGCTGAACGCTGCCATGAGACTGGCGAGGACGGCATTCGCGAGCAGCGGACCGGGCCGGCGCGAGGCGCGCGCGTGGTCGTGACGAACTGTGGACATGACAACTCCCGGCATGATCGAAGGACTTGCTATCGAGCATGAACGGTGCCCGGCGGCGGCCGGACGCGTCCGCAATGCATCGGAGTCGAAAGTTCGAGCACCGCTGCACGCCCGGCTCGTCACGAAACGCGGGCGTGAACGACGGAATCGCGCCGCGGCGCGAGCGGCGAAAGCGGTTGTCAGGCCGCTTTCGCCCAAAGCCTGTTGGTCGACTTCCTGCGGCTGCCGGAGCCGTCGCGGGGGCCGTTGTCTACCGTGTCGAGCGCGATGCGCAGCGCCTCGATGCGCTGTTTCTGCGCGGGCACGAGCGCGTAACCCTTCATCACCGCGGTAAGACGCTCGCGCCAGTACTCGACGTTGAGCGTGCCGGAAGATTGTTTGTGCATGGTGCGGAGTTGCGCGAGCGCGCGCTCGATGTGTTGAAGCTCGACGTCCGCCATCGCCGAGGGCAAAAGGCTGCCCTTGGTCTCGCTTTTCTTCTTCATTTTTCTGGTCTTCCTCTCGGCCATACGGCGCGTGGTCCCGACATCGGACACGCGCACCGTCCAGGCACCCCGTTCACCCGCGCATTTTTTTGTAGCGTTGCGGGCGGCCCTTGCTCTTTTCTTCGGTAGACCGATCGTTACCCGTCTCAGCGAGTTCGATCGTTAGCAAAAATGTACGCAACGCAAGCCTGCAGGCTCCGTCTGTCATCGCACATTCATGTGAGGAAGCGGGGATTTCGATGTTGCGCCGCGCCAGGGCGGCGCGGATCGATCGGGACGACGAGACAACGACCCTTATTCGGCGCCTTCGGCGGGCGCTTTCGCCGTGCGCTTTCCGCTGCGGCCGATCTGCTCTTCCATCGCGAGATCGAGCTTGCTCACCTTGCGCGGCTTGCCTGGCTCGCGCGCATTGACGAACGCGACGAACTCGTCCATCGGCATGGGATCGGAGAGCTTTTTCGAGCCTTCGGCCGAGCGCTCGGCGAGATAGAAGAGCCCGCCCGGCATCGAGATGGCCGCGTAGTTCGCGTTGCCGCTGCGTGTCTTGAGCCGTTCCACGGCCCCGATGGCTTTGGTCGAGCGCATGATGTGCCTGCTTATTTCTGGGGTTCGTCGTGGGCGGTCGCGTCGGCCGGCGCGCATTTCTTGCCCGCGCCCTCGATCCACAGATTCGACGGATGACGCTGCCCCGGATAGAAGCGATACGTGGTCTCGCCGTTGTCGTAACGGACCTTGATCACGTTCGAATCGCCGAATTCGAGCATCACGCCTTGCGGAATGGCCGTCTTCTGGAATTTGGCGTCGTGCTTCTTCGCCTCGTCGGCGATGCACTGGACGATGCCGTTCACCTTGTTGTCAGTCGATGACTTCTCGACTTCGGGTTGTCCCGCGTCTTCGTTATGAAACTGTGCGCAAGCGGCGAAAAGCACAGGCAACGCGAGCGCCGCGGCGAGTTTTTTCATGGTCTTTCCCGTTTGATCTCTTGGTGCCGGACACGACATTAGAGCATAAGCCCTTTACAGTCCGGGCAGGTTCGCGGGGGTGCGCCTGACCGGTGCAGCAAGGCCCGCGCCCGCCTGCGCGGCGGCTCAGGCGTCGGGCGGAACGCCGAGCAGCGGCAGCGTCCCGCCGACGATGCCGGAGAACACCGGCCCCGCCACCGTGCCGCCGTAGTAGGTGCCGCCCGTGGGCTCGTCGATCATCACCGCGACGATCACGCGCGGATCGCTCATCGGCGCAATGCCCACGAACGACGCCCGGTACTTGTTCGCCGCGTACGAACGCCCGACCTGCTTGCGCGCCGTGCCGGTCTTGCCGCCGACGCGATAGCCCTCGACCGCCGCGGCGCGCCCCGTGCCGTGGTCGCCGATCGCCATTTCGAGCATGTTGCGCACGGCCTTCGCGGTCGCGGGCTTCGTCACCTGCATGGCGTCGCCGCGTGATTCGCCCTGAATCAGCGTGGCCGGATGAAAGCGTCCGTCGCCGGCATAGGCGGTATAGATTTGCGCGATCTGCAGGAGCGAGAGCGAGAGGCCGTAGCCATAGGCCATCGTCGCCTGCTCGATCGGCTTCCAGCGCTCGGGCGAGCGCAGGCGGCCGGTCGCCGCGCCGGGAAATGTCAGCTCGGGCGCGCGGCCGATGCCGTATTCGCGGTACTTGTCCCAGATCGTCTGCGCGGGAAGTTGCAGCGCGAGCTTCGTAAGCGCGACGTTGCTGGACATCTGCACCGCCTCGGCCACGGTGATGACGCCGTGGTTCGATGTGTCGTGGATCACGTTCGGGCCGAGCTTGAACGTGCCTGGCGCCGTGTCGATGCGCGTGTCCGGGCGTACCTTCCCCAGATCGATCGACAATGCGGCGACGAGCGGCTTGATCGTCGAGCCGGGCTCGAAGGTGTCGGTGAGCGCGCGGTTGCGCAACTGCTCGCCGGTGAGACGCGAGCGATCATTCGGATCGAAGCTCGGGTAGTTGGCGAGCGCGAGCACCTCGCCGTTCTTCGCGTCGAGCACGACGACGCTGCCCGCGCGGGCCTTGTGCTTCACGATCGCCGACTTCAGTTGCGAATGCGCGAGCTGCTGGATGCGCCGGTCGATCGTCAGTTGAATGGTCTCGCCGTTCTGCGGCATGGCCGGCTCGCCGATTTGCGAGACCACGCGTCCGAGGCGGTCGCGAATCACCTCGCGCTGGCCCGCTTCGCCCGTCAGGCGAGTATCCGCGGCGAGCTCGACGCCTTCCTGGCCGTGATCCTCGTTATTGGTGAAGCCGACGACGTGCGCCGCCGATTCGCCTTCGGGATAGAAGCGCTTCGTGTCCGGCACGAGCGTGATGCCCGCGCGTCCGATCGTCGCGATCCGCTCGGCGGTCTCGGCTTCGACCTGACGCTTGAGCAGGACGAACGCGCGGTTCGCGTCGATGCGCCGCTGCAAGTCCTTCGGCGGCATGTCGAGCAGGCGCGCGATCTCGTTGCCGTGGTCGCCGTCGAACAACTTGGGCGTCGCCCAGACTTCGTAGGTGGCGAGGCTCACGGCGAGCATCGCCCCGTTCCGATCGACGATGCGCCCGCGCGTCGCCGAAAGCGCCAGCGTGCGCTGGTAGCGCTTCTGGCCTTCGCCGAGATAAAACTTGTGGTCGATGACCTGCACCCACAGCGCGCGCCCGGCGAGCGACAGGAAGGCCGCGGTCATGCCGATCACGACGAGGCGCGAGCGCCATTCGGGCAGCCGGTTCGCGAGCACCGTGCTGCGGTGATGCGTCTGGAAATCGCTGCCGCCGCGCGTCTTGTTCTTGAACATCGTTGTCTTGTGATTAAGCTTGGTTGTGCCGGCCGCAGTGTCCGCGTTTCAGGGCAGACGGGCGAGCGCGGCGTCGAGACCGGCGCTATCCGGCAGACGAATGCCGATCTCGTTTTCGAGCGTACGGCGCAGGTCGGCGACGTTGCCGAGCGCGCGATGATCGCTGCCTTCGCGTTCGTCGTGCACCGAGAGGCGCCGGTTGAGCAGACCGAAGCGCTTGCCCGGCGCGAGACGCGCGGCCAGCAGGTTGTGCAGGAAGATCGACTGCGGGTAAGTGGACACGAAATGGTTGGCCATCTCGTAGTCGACGTCATACTGCGGGTCGAGGTCGAAGCGATAGACGCGCGTCCATGAACCGTTGACGAGCGCCTGCAGAACGAACCCTGAAGGCTCGCCGCCGGCGTCGTCGAGGCGGAAAGCGCCGTGCGGCGTGATCTGCTCGAGGCCCGTCTGGAGTGCGAGCGGTGCGGACAGCGTCATGCCGCCGAAACCGACATCGGTGACGAAGGTGCCTTCGTCGAGATCGACGAGCAGGAGCATGTGCGTGCGCGCCGGCATTTCCGGCGTCTCCCGGCCCCATAGGACGCGGGCCGCGAAGCTGCGGACGCGAAAACCCAGCGTCTGCAGTACGCTGCGAAACAGCAGATTATGCTCGTAGCAGTAACCGCCGCGCCGACTTGCGACGAGTTTGCGCTGGATCGATTCGAGATCGAGCCTGACCGGGCGTCCGATCAGCACGTCGAGGTTTTCGAAAGGAATGGTCTGCGGATGAAGCAGATGCAGCGTGCGCAGCGTGTCGAGCGTCGGCGCCGGCCGTGCGGGTCCGGAAAAGCCGATGCGCTCGAAGTACGCGGCAAGGTCGATTGAATTGTCGTGTGCGTTCATGGGAGTCCAGGCCTCGAGTCGGCTTCGATGTCGCAAGGTCCGCCAGCGCGGGCGCCGAGCGCGCATATTTTACGACACGAAAGCTCATAAATTACAAAAAGCATACGGTTTCGGCGCGCGGGCTTGCGGCGCGACATCGAAATGAACTGTGCCGCATCGATGAAGGTCTTTCCAGGTTCACGCGCAACTGACAAGGGGCGATACGCCATGCCGAAGGAATCGAACGAAGCGAATCAATCGAACGAAGCGAATCCCGCGAACCCGGCGAGCGCGACATGCGCCGGCAAGCAACCTGCGCCGCCATGCACGCTCGTGATTTTCGGAGCCGGCGGCGATCTCACCAAGCGGCTCCTGATGCCGTCGCTCTACAACCTGTCTGCCGACAAGTTACTCGACGACGGCATGGAGATCATCGGGGTGAACCACGGCGAGCGCGAGACGTCCGAATGGCGCGACGAGCTCACGCAGTCGCTGCGCGCCTTCGCCGCCGACAAGGCCGCCACCTTCCACACGTCGCAGTTGAACGAAGCGGCGTGGAACTGGGTCGTCGGACGGCTCGAGTACTTTCCGGGCGAATTCGAGGAAGACGAAACCTTCGCGCGGCTCAAGGCGCGGCTCGCGAAAGCGAAGGCGGGCAACGTCGTGTTCTATCTCGCGGTGGGGGCGCGATTTTTTCAGCCGATCATCGAGCATCTCGGCGCGGCCGGCCTGCTCGAAGAGAAGGATGGCAACTTCAGGCGGCTCGTCATCGAGAAGCCGTTCGGGACCGATCTGGCGTCGGCACGGGCGCTCAACGCCTGCATCCTCAACTATGCGGGCGAGTCGCAGGTGTATCGCATCGACCATTTTCTCGGCAAGGACACGGTGCAGAGCATCCTCGCCGTGCGCTTCGCCAACGCGATGTTCGAACCTGTCTGGCGGCGCGAATACATCGATAACGTGCAGATCACGGCGGCGGAGACGATCGGCGTGGAAGGGCGCGGCAAGTTCTACGAGCAGACGGGCGCGTTTCGCGACATGCTGCCGAACCATCTTTTCCAGTTGCTCGGCATGGTGGCGATGGAGCCGCCCAATTCCTTCGATGCCGAATCCGTGCGTGACCGCAAAGCCGAAGTCTTCGATGCGCTCCGTCCACTCACGGCGAACGATGTCGTGCTCGGCCAGTATGAAGCCGGACCCGCCGGGCCGGGCTACAGGGAAGAGGCGGGCGTCGCGAAGGACAGCCGCACGGAGACCTATGCGGCGGCGCGCGTGTATGTCGAGAACTGGCGCTGGGCGGGCGTGCCGTTCTATCTGCGCACCGGCAAGCGGCTGACCGAGCGGCGCACGGAGATCTCGGTGCAACTGAAAGCCGTGCCGTTCCTGCTGTTTCGCGACACGCCCGTCGATGCGCTCACGCCGAACGTCTTCACGCTGCGCATCGACCCGGCGCACGGCACGACGTTCGACTTCAACGTGAAGGTGCCGGGGCCGGTGATGCAGATCGGCAAGGTGCGCTCGGCCTTCAACTACGCCGATTTCTTCGCGGAGCGGGCGAACGTCGGCTACGAGACGCTGCTCTACGACTGCATGCTCGGCGACGCAACGCTTTTTCAGCGCGCGGACAGCATCGAGACGGCGTGGGCGGCGGTGGATCGCGTGCTGCATCCGGAGAGCCCGCTTGCCGTACACGGTTATGCGGCGGGCAGCGCGGGGCCGGCGGAGTCGGATCAACTGCTGGCGCAGGACGGCCGCACCTGGCGCGCGCTGACCGATACGCGCAAGAAGGACTGAACTCATCCAACCGGAACGCAACCACAAGGACAACGAGCGTGAGCACAGAGTCGAAAACCAAACAGAAAACGCATGTCTCGGCGGACAAACTCGCGATCAAGGCCGAACGCATCCTCGCGATCGATATCGGCGGGACCGGGTTGAAGGCGGCTGTCATCTCCGAGGATGGCGAGATGAAGAGCGACCGCGTGCGCGTGGCGACGCCGCATCCGGCGAAGCCCGACGTGGTCGTCGAAATGCTCATCGAACTGGTCACGCCGATCGTCGCGGAGCCGCCGACGCATATTTCCATCGGCTTTCCGGGCGTCGTGCGCGAAAACGTCGTGCTGACCGCGCCCAATCTCGGCACGCCGGCCTGGCGTGGCGTGCCGCTCGCGCAACTGATTTCCGAGCGCTTGGGCGGCATGCCGGCGCGCATGATCAACGATGCCGAGATGCAGGGGCTCGCGGCGATCGAAGGGCGCGGCATCGAGATGGTGTTGACGCTCGGCACCGGCGCGGGCACCGCGCTCTTTCGCGATGGCGAGCTGATGCCGCATCTCGAGCTCGCGCATCATCCGGTCGCGAAGGACAAGACCTACGACGAGTACATCGGCAACGCGGCGCGCGAGAAGGCGGGCAAGAAACGCTGGAGCCGGCGCGTGGAGAAGATCATCGGCATTCTTGCGACGCTCGTGAACTACGACAAGCTCTGGATCGGCGGCGGCAATGCGGCGCACGTCAGGTTCAAGCTGCCGGAAAACGTGGCGATCGTGTCGAACGCGGCGGGCATCGAAGGCGGCGCGCGGCTGTGGCATCCGCGCTCGGTGCGCGAGACGCGGCAGTTGCCGCACTTCAATCAGCATGAAGGGGCGCACTAATGAACGCTCGAGGCAAATACGGCCTGCACAGCGCGACGGGCGACGGCACCGCGGCCTTCGATACGCTCGCTCGCGCGGAGCTCGTCGTCACCGATTGCGACGGCACGCTGCTCTACACCGACAAGGCGCTCGGCCAGCCCGCCAAGGACGCGGTGCGCCGCCTGCGCGACGCCGGCGTGCGCTTCACGGTGGCCAGCAGCCGGCCGGGCAAAGGCATGCGGCATATCGTGGAGGCGCTCACGGTCGACATGCCTTATGCGTCGTACAACGGCGGCAGTCTGGTCCGGCCGGGCACGTGGGAAGTGCTGTCGTCGCACAAACTGCCGCGAGATGTCGTGCAGACCGCGCTGGAGGCGCTCGCCGCCGCGAATGTCGACGCGTGGGTGTTCATCGACGATGCGTGGTATCTGACGAATCCCGAAGGCACGTATGTGCCGCTCGAAACGCGCACGGTCGGCTACGAGGGCGTGCTTGTCACGCGCTTCGACGATGTCGATCTCGATGCGGTCGACAAGATCGTCGGCTCGACGGCCGATACTGCGCTGCTCGCGCGTGTGGAAAGCGGTCTGCAGCAGCAGCTCGAAGGCCGTGGTCATGCCGCGCGCTCTCAGACCTACTATCTCGACATCACGAGCCTGGAGGCGAACAAGGGCACCGCGGTGCGCGAGCTCGCGCGGTTCGCCGGCGTGCCGCTCGAGCGCGTGGCCGTGCTCGGCGACATGGGCAACGACGTGGCGATGTTCGAGATTGCGGGGGTATCGATCGCGATGGGGCAGGCATCCGACGCCGTGCAGCGTCAGGCGAGCCTGGTCTCGAAGAGCAACGACGAGGACGGCTTCGCGATCGGCATCGGCGCGCTGCTGGCGGCGCGGGGTGCGGCTTGACGTATGGCGGGAAAGGGCATCGACGCGTCGCGCAGCCGGAACGGCCAGGCGCGGGGCATGCGGCCGCGTCGAAGTACAGGATGATCCGCGAGTCGATTCAGGAGCGTGCGCTGCGGATCAGGCCCACGCCGGTTGCGGATGAATCAGATAAGACAGTGAGGCATCAACGACGGCGCATCGGTGCACGCTGGCCGCCGCCGCTTGCGCGCTCGTCCTTGTGACGGAAGTTGATGCGGCCCTTCGTCAGGTCATACACCGACAGTTCCAGCGTCACGCGGTCGCCGGCCAGAATGCGGATGTGGTTCTTGCGCATGCGGCCCGAGGCGTACGCGCCCACGACGACGCCGTTGTCCAGCGTCACGCGATAGCGGCTGTCGGGAAGCACTTCGTCAACGATGCCGTCGAGTTCGATGAGTTCTTCTTTCGCCATATGGGGCTCCTGTGGTCAATAGTAGTGGGTGCTGCCGCGCATCCTGCGAGACGCGCAATCAACGCCGATGAAGTGTCGAGCGCCGCTGCCCTCAGGCGGCGTCGCTACGAAACGTGAGAGGCGATGCAAAGCGTGGCCTGGCACGCCCAGCACGATCAAACGTGCGATCGGAGCGCGCCGCGTCTCTATTCAGGCTCATTGTGAGCTTGACGGCATAGGCCGGAGGACAAGCGAACCGCAGATGCGGCGCGCCGTGGCCGGCATGACCGGGACGGCGACATCGGCAAAAAAGCAAGGCCGACGTGCGGTTTGAAACGAAAAGCGATGAAAATGCGACGTGCGTTCACGTCATGTGCGGTCGATGGGCCGGTTTGCAAGGCCACACCGCATTCTCCCGCAAATCGCTTGATTAGACAACGAAATTCGACCGAAGGTTCCTGAAAGACACTTCTTACAGCCAGCCGGCCTTCTTGAACCGCCAGTAGAGCACGACATCGACGATCAGCATAACGGCGAGACACGTCGGATAACCGTAGACCCAATCGAGTTCCGGAATCGACTTGAAGTTCATGCCGTAGATGCCGGCGATCATCGTCGGCACCGCAAAGAGCGCCGCGAACGAGCCGAGGCGCTTGGTCACTTCGCTTTCCGCGAGCGCGATCAGGCCGAGATTCACCTGAATCGCCGTGACGATCATTTCACGACGCCCCTCAATCGTCTTCACGATGCGCAGCAAGTGGTCGTACACATCGCGGAAGTATTCCTGCATGCCTGAACAGACGCCCGGCGAGCGCCCGCCATACAGTTTGCTGACGGCTTCGAGCAGCGGCGCGGTGTGGTGCTGGAGGATCGTCATGCGGCGCTTCAACGAGTAGAGATCTTCGATGATCTCGCGGGATTCCACCGAACCTTTCTGCTCGAAGATGCGCTCTTCAACTTCGTCGACTTCCGCGCCGAGCGTCTCCAGCACGGGAAAGTATCGGTCAACGACGGCATCGAGCAGCGCGTACATCACGAAGGCCGGACCATGCTTGAGCAGATGCGGCTCGCGCTCGCAGCGCTTCCGAACTTCCTGAAAACCTTGCGTCGTGCGATTGCGCACCGAGAGCACGTAGTTCTTGCCGACGAACACGTTCATCTCGCCGACGAGCACTTCGCCTTCTTCATCGAACTCGACTGTGTGGAATACCGCGAACAGCGAATCGCCGTATTCCTCGATCTTCGGCCGTTGATGCCCGTGCTGCGCATCTTCAACCGCCAGTTCATGCAGGCCGAACTGATGCGTCATGTGCGCGAGCTCGCCGGGACCGGGTTCCTTCAATGCAACCCAAATGAAAGAGTCGGGCAGATCGCGGTATGCATTGATATCGTCGATATGCACATCCGCGAGTTTTCGGCCGTTTTGATAAGCCGCGCAATTGACCAGCATGGGGCGCCCTTATAGTTATTCCGATATCACCGGCCACGCGTCGATGGGCGCTCGAAGTCGCGTGATTCGCGTGGGCGCGAGCGCGTGGCCTTCATCCACCGAATCTTAGCCGGATAGGTGCGCCGTTGCCAACGAGCGCCGGTCGGGCGGCGCCCTTGCCGGCAGTCAGTTCGTCGCGAGGTCGATGCTGTATCCGGGCGGCGCCGGCAGCGTCGGAACATGCGCGGACTGCGAATCGAACTTGGTGAGCTTGCCTTCGACAGTCGCGCCGATATCCATGCGCAACTGCTGATAGTAGATGTTGCCCAGCACCCGCGCATTCGACTGAAGTTCGACGAAATGCGCAACGGTGACATCGCCCGTCACGCAGCCGTTGATGATGACGTCGTAGGCGCTCACATTGCCGCGAATCGCACCCTGGTCGCTCACGACGAGCAGCGTTTCTTCGCCCGGACGGCCGCTCACATTGCCTGTCACCTGGCCGTCCATGCGCAGGCCCTCGCTGAACTCGAGATCGCCCGAGATATGAACGTTGTGCGCGACGAGCGTCGCGAGCTTGGCCATCTTGATTCCGTTGGAATCCTTCTTCGATGAAAACATGTCGAGTCCTTGCGATGCGGTAAGGGGTTGCACGAAGCGAGCGCGTGGAGCGTGGCGCTCAATCGGGTTTGTGCTGTTTCCTGAGGAAAGCGAGGTCGGTTTGCAGCCGCTGAATCTCGGCCGTGCCGTCCTTCACGCGCTGCTCCAGCGCCGTGCGGCTCGCCGCTTCCTGTTCGAGCGCGAGTTGCGCGTGCACGAGCTGATCGCGCAGCGTCTGCTCGGAAGCGGGCGGCGCGCAGAGCGCGTCCAGCTTGTGGGCGTCCTCGTTCGAGCGTTTGAGCGCGAAGCCCGCGGCAGCCAGCGCCGCGATCGCGCACACGGCCGCGATCAGGCCGAGCCAGATGCCCGCGCCACGCTTGGGCGTAAGCGAATAGGACTGGCGAGTCAGTTGCAGCGACAGCCGCTTCGAATCAACTTTGCGCATTCGGCTTGCGCTTGAAGAGCGCGAGGTAGGGAGAAGGATTGATCTGCGCGCCGTCGAGGATCACTTCGAAATGCAGATGCGGGCCCGTGGAGCGTCCGGTCGAGCCGATTTCCGCGATCTCCTGCCCGGGCATCACGTAGTCGCCGGTTTTCACGAGGAGGCGCGACGCATGTCCGTAACGCGTCACCATGCCGTCGCCGTGGCGGATATCGACCGCGTTGCCATAGCCATTGCGCTCTCCAGCCTGCACGACGCGTCCGCCCGCGCTCGCGAGGATGGGCGTGCCGCTCGGGGCCACGAGATCGAGCCCGGGATGAAAGCTCAGGTGCCCGGTGAACGGATCCAGACGATTGCCGTAAGGCGAGCCATTGCGCGTGCCAGGCGCCGGATCGCGGCCGGGAAACGCCATGTACGCGGCATAGCGCGCGAGCGTCTGCGTTTCGAGTTGCGAGACTTCGTCGTTCAAACAATCGATGATGCGCTGCGTGCTCTTCAGGCGCTGCCGCGGCGCGCCGGACCCCGCGCGGCCGGTATCGCACAGGCGCGGCGGCAGCGCCGGCCCACCAGCGCCGTCGAGCGACGAGGCCGGTTCCTCGCTGTCGGGCAGCGGCGGGACCTCGTGCACGCCGGAGGTATTGCTTGCGCCGTGCGCAGCCTTCAGACGCATGTCGAAATCGTGAAGCTCGTTTACTTGCGCGGACAGCCCTTCGACGCGCGGCGCGAGCTCGATCAGCGCGGCATTGAGGCGGCCGAGCGCTTCGATCTCATAGGAGCGGCGCGACATCAGCGCCTGCTCCTCGCCGAGATGGCTGCGGGCGAACATCGTGCCGATCGCGATGCCGAGCGCCAGCGCGGCGATCAGAAGCGTGATGGCGCCGATGATGGCGATGGCGCGCGCCGTGCGCGCCTCGACGAAGCGGATGCGCTGGCGGGACATGGTCCGCCGCGACCAGATGACGAAAGCCATCAGCGCGCGAGGCGGCCCGTACGGCCGGCGGGAGAAAGACTAAGAAAAATCACGGGGATGGAGTGCGCCGCGCTCTCCACGGCAAAACGAAAAGACCGGCGGCGATTATGCCCGACCCTGTGCCCCAGGTGACGTTTCAACAGGATATCGAATCAAAATTACACGAATTCCTTTTGCCAAATTTTGTGATGTTCGGAGGGCGTCGGCGCTTACCACGTTTGATCCGTATGGCCGTCAAAAAGCGTGTTTGATCAGGATGACTTGACGTCCACCCAAGCCATCTGCGTGCCGTCGCCCATCAGGAATGCGCGATTTGCCTCGGCCGCCGCGCGCAGGTAATCCCAGACGGCCGTGATGCGCTTGAGCTTGCGCAGGTCTTCGCGGCAGGACAGATAGAAGGCGCGCGTCACGACGATGTCGTCCGGCAGCACCGGGACGAAGCGCGGATCGGGCGAGGTCATGAAGCACGGCAGGATCGCGAGCGCGCGGCCCTGCAGCGCGGCGAAATATTGGGCGATCGCGCTCGTGCTGCGCCAGCGCGACACCGCGCCCGGCACCGCGCGCTCGAGATACAGCAGTTCGTAGCTGAACGCGAGATCGTCGATATAACTCGCGAAGCGATGATGACGCAGATCGTCGCTCGTGCGGATCGGCTCGTGCGCGTCCAGATACTCGGCGGTCGCGTATAGCTTGAGGCGGTATTCGCAGAGCTTCGTATAGACGTACTGGCCCTGCTCGGGCCGTTCGAGCGTCACGGCGATATCCGCTTCGCGCTTGGAGAGGCTCACGAAATGCGGCACCGGCAAGAGATCGATGGAAATGTTCGGATGCGCGTCCTGAAAGCGCGCGAGCTGCGGCGCGAGAAAAAAGCAGCCGAAACCTTCGGTCGAGCCGACGCGCACATGCCCCGACAGCGCGTGACCCGTATTGGCGATCTGCTCGGTGGCGGACTGCACCGTCGTCTCGATCGAGTCGACGAAGCCGAGCAGCCGCTGGCCCTCGGCCGTCAGAATGAATCCGCCGCTACGCGACTTGTCGAACAGGAGCGTGCCGAGCGCGTCTTCGAGCGCACGCACGCGCCGCGCGACCGTCGTGTAATCGACGCCCAGGCGCTTTGCCGCGCCGCTCGCGCGCTGCGTGCGGGCAACTTCGAGGAAGAAGCGCAGATCGTCCCAGTTGAGCCGGGAGAGGTCGAACTTGGCGGTTTGCATGGCGTCTTTTTGCATATCGATCGGGTGTTTTTATGGTGCCATGATGGACTTTTGCATAACTATACTCAAGGAAACGAGCGTGCAGCAGTGCAGGCCGATTTCTCATAAACGGAGACGACATGCCTATCCCCTCGGCGCCGCAACGGCGTCCCGTCCCCGCGTCTTCGTCCGTCATCCCAACCCGCGTTTGCAACTTTCCAGACAAGGAGTGACTCGTGAATATCGCTGCTGAACATCCGGCGCAGAAGGCGTCCGTCCGTACGGCCAAGCTGCTGATCGACGGCCAGTTCGTCGATTCGAAGACGACGGAATGGCGGGACATCGTCAATCCCGCGACGCAGGACGTGGTGGGCCGCGTGCCCTTCGCGACGATGGACGAAGTGAATGCCGCCGTAGCCGCCGCGCAGAAGGCGTTTCAGACCTGGCGTACGACGCCGCTCGGCGTGCGCATGCGTCTCATGCTGAAGTTTCAGGATCTCGTGCGTCAGAACCAGAAGCGCATTGCGCAGACGCTTACGGCCGAGCAGGGCAAGACGCTGGCCGATGCCGAGGGCGACATCTTCCGCGGCCTCGAAGTCGTCGAACATGCGTGCTCGATCAGCACTTTGCAGCAAGGCGAATTCTCCGAGAACGTCGCGGGCGGCGTCGATACATATACGCTGCGCCAGCCGATCGGCGTCTGCGCGGGCATTACGCCCTTCAACTTCCCCGCGATGATCCCCCTGTGGATGTTCCCGATGGCGATCGTCTGCGGCAACACCTTCGTGCTGAAGCCGTCGGAACAGGATCCGCTTTCGACGATGGAGCTCGTCGAGCTCGCGATCGAAGCCGGCGTGCCGCCGGGCGTGCTCAACGTCGTGCATGGCGGCAAGGAAGTCGTGGATGCGATCTGCACGCATCCCGACATCAAGGCGATCTCGTTCGTCGGTTCGACGGCCGTGGGCACGCATGTGTATAACCTCGCGAGTCAGCACGGCAAGCGCGTCCAGTCGATGATGGGCGCGAAGAATCACGCCGTCGTGCTGCCCGACGCGAACAAGGAGCAGACGCTCAACGCGCTCGCTGGCGCGGGTTTCGGCGCGGCGGGGCAGCGCTGCATGGCGACGTCGGTGGCGGTGTTCGTCGGAGCGTCGAAGGACTGGGTGCCGGAGCTCGTCGAACGCGCGAAGACGCTCAAGGTCAATGCGGGCATCGAACCGAACACGGACGTCGGCCCGGTCGTCTCGAAGGCGGCGAAGGAGCGCGTTCTCGGGCTGATCGGCAAGGGCGTCGAGGAGGGTGCGACGCTCGCGCTCGATGGCCGCGGCATCGACGTGAAGGGCTACGAGAACGGCAACTTCATCGGGCCGACGATTTTCACGAACGTCGATACCGGCATGTCGATCTACAAGACCGAGATCTTCGGCCCGGTGCTGTGCGTGGTCGAGGCCGACACGCTCGATGACGCGATCGCGCTCGTCAATCGCAATCCGATGGGCAACGGCGTCGGGCTCTTCACGCAGAGCGGCGCTGCGGCACGCAAGTTTCAGAGCGAGATCGACATCGGCCAGGTGGGCATCAATATTCCGATTCCGGTGCCGGTCCCGGCGTTCAGCTTCACCGGCTCGCGCGGCTCGAAGCTGGGCGATCTCGGTCCGTACGGCAAGCAGGTCGTGCAGTTCTACACGCAGACGAAGACCGTCACCGCGCGCTGGTTCGACGACGCCACGGTGAACGACGGCGTCAACACGACCATCTCGCTGCGATAAAAGGAGACGGCGATGAAGACAGGTTTTATCGGCCTGGGGCACATGGGTGGCCCGATGGCCGCCAATCTTCTGAAAGCCGGGCACGCGGTGACGGCGTTCGATCTCGTGCCCGCGGCGCTGGACGCGGCGAAGGCGGTGGGCGCAACGCTGGCCGCATCGCCGCGCGCGGCGGCCGAGGGCGCGGAAGTCGTCATCACGATGCTTCCCGCAGCGCAGCATGTGAAGGCGGTGTACTTGAGCGGCGACGGCGTGCTTGCCGGTGTCGCGAGGGGCGTGCCGCTCGTCGACAGCAGCACGATCGATCCGGCCACCGCCAGACTCATCGGTGAAGCGGCGGCGAAGCAGGGCAATCCGTTCGCGGATGCGCCCGTTTCCGGGGGCGTCGTCGGGGCACAGGCGGGGACGCTGACATTCATGGTCGGCGCCGACGAGGCCCTCTTCGAAACGCTTCGTCCCGTCCTTTCCGGCATGGGCAAAAACATGGTGCGTTGCGGCGAAACTGGCACCGGCCAGATCGCGAAGATCTGCAACAACCTGCTGCTCGGGATTTCCATGATCGGCGTCGCGGAGGCGATGAAGCTCGGCGAAACGCTCGGAATCGATCCGACGAAACTCGCGAGCATCGTCAACACATCGACCGGACGTTGCTGGAGTTCGGATACGTGTAATCCCTATCCGGGCATCGTCGAAACGGCGCCCGCGTCGCGCGGGTATTCGGGCGGCTTCGGCGCGGATCTGATGTTGAAGGACCTCGGGCTTGCCGTCGATGCGGCGCGCGCTGCAAGGCAGCCGGTATTCATGGGCGCCCTGGCACAACAGTTGTATCAGTCTATGAGCCAGCAGGGATTAGGCGGACTCGATTTTTCGGGCATCATCAAGCTATACGCCAAGCAACAAAGCGGCCAGTAAGGAATTCAACCAAGTACGAATTCGGCACGCACGCACGTGCCGAATTCGCAGGCTATATAACTGCGTTGTTCAGTTGCACTGCACAATGCGTCGCGTAGCGCCTTACTGGGTGCGATCATCGGGAATACGATGATTCGCTTTCCCGAAAATTGTCCTATTCTGAAAGCACGACGCCCGTCTGCCGTTCGGTTTGAACGCTCCGGTTGCGCCACGGTGCAGGTAGAACGCCCGTCGTTTTCGGGCAATCAGATGAGGAGTACGCGATGCAAGTAACACGTCACTTAAATATGGAATTGCGGCACGCCACGGTGCCGACTTATGTAGCCAGCTATTTCTTCCCGTTGCTGCTATTGGCATACGAAGCTTGGCGAGTGGGGTCTTGGGTGGCGGTGAACGGCTTCAACTTCATGAACTTCAGCTCGATGGGTTACGAGTTCGCGTTGATGATCGCCGTGTTCTGCATGCAGGTTATCGTGGAAATCGCGTTCCTCGCGGGCGCTGTTCTGACGAGGCACAAGGACGTCGGCCACCGGCTGGCGAATCTGTCGCTGGGTCTGTTCTGCTCGCTGGTGGTGCTGGGCTTCGACCTTGCGCTGCAATACGGTCTGAGCGGGAGCTGAACGGTAACGGTTCTCACGCCTGATTCGGAAGACGAAACGCCGGCTGCAAGCAGCCGGCGTTTTATTTTTTGTGCTGCTACTCGCGGATGATCAGCAACCCGCCGCGCCCGGTAGCGCGGGCGGCGTCTCCGAACGCTCTTCATGGCATTTTCGGTTGGCATCTTTCAGCGCGCTGCGCAGGCCTTCTTCTACCACCGGGTGATAGAACGGCAGCGTGAGTGCCTCATCCAGCGTCAGTTCCAGTTGCAGTGCCCAGGCGAGAAGATGCCCCAGATGCTCCATCGCCGGTCCACAGCCTTGCGCGCCGCGCAGCTTGCCGGTCTTCGCATCGGCGTAGACGTGAAGAAGGCCGCGATTCTGCCGCATCACGCGGCTTCTGCCCTGGCTCTCGAACGATGCCTCGCCCGTCACCGTCATCTGCCTGTCGAGCGCCTCATAAGATGCCCCGACGATCGCGACCTGCGGCTCGCTGAACACGATCGAGAAGGGCACCTTGCGCTTGATCGCCTGCACGTCGGGATAGCGCGCGGCGTTGTCTCCGGCGAGCTTGCCTTCGTCGGCGGCGTCGTGGAGCCAGGGGCGCACGCCGTCGCAATCTCCCGCGATGAAGATGGAGCTCGTGCCGCATCGCATCGTGGTTTCGTCGAATAGCGGCACGCCTTTGTCATTCAGTTCGATGCCCGCGTTTTCGAGCGCGAGCGGCTTGAGATTCGGCTTACGGCCCGTCGCGGCGAGCACCAGATCGACGCGCTCGACATGTTCCTCTCCGTCGGGCGACGTGAAGCGCAGCGTCGGCACGCCGTCTTCGAGCGACATCTTGTCGAGCTTCGCGTCGGGATCGAAATAGAACTCGTCGGCGAGCGCGGCGGCGAGCGCATCGCGCACGGGCTTGTCGGTGAGCGCCGCGACGCCGCCGCCCTTGCCGAACATGAAGATGTCGACATCGAGGCGGGCGAGCGCCTGTCCCAGTTCCAGCGCGATCGGTCCCGCGCCGAACACCGCGATGCGTTTCGGCAGCGTACGCAGCTCGAAGAGATCGTCGCTCGTGATGAGCCTGTCTCCGAACACCTTCAACTCGTCGGGCACGCTCGGCGCCGCGCCCGTCGCGATGACGATGCTTTTTGCTTCGACGCGTACGCGGTCGCCGACGACGAGCCGTGTCGGCGCTTCGAAGCGGGCCCCGCCGCGCAGCAGGATGCCGTCGGGCAGCGCGTCGACTTCCTCGAGCACGCTCTTGACGAAGTCATCGCGCTCGCGCCGCACGTAGTCGAGCACGTGCGCGTAGTCCGGTTCGAGCGCGTGCGTGCCTTCGATGCCGCGGGCGGCCAGCGAATGGGCATCGTGCAAACCATTGGCCGCCGCGAGCAGCAGCTTCGACGGCATGCAGCCGACGCGCGCGCAGGTCGTGCCCAGCTCGCCGCTTTCGATCAGCACCGCGTTCACGCCCGCGAGCCGCGCCGCGCGCAACGCGGCCATGCCCGCCGTGCCCGCGCCGATCACGGCGACGTCCACCTTGATGTCCTTCATTCCGCTCCCGTTTTTGCGTCGATGCGATATCAGCCGTTATCCGCGAATCCCGGATAAAGCGTCATGCCGCCGTCGACGAAAAGCGTCGTGCCGACGACATAATCGCTGTCGTCGGACGCGAGCCAGACCGCCGCGCGGCCGATATCCTCCACGTCGCCGACGCGTCCGTACGGAATCAGCGTCAGGAGCTTGTCGAGTTTCTCGGGTGTATCCCACGCGTCCTGGTTGATCGGCGTGCGTATTGCGCCCGGCGCGATGCCGTTCACGCGGATGCGTTGCGGCGCGACTTCCTGCGCGATCGTTTTCATCATCATCTGGATGCCGCCTTTGGACGCAGCGTAGTTCACATGTCCCGCCCACGGAATGACCTCGTGAACGGAACTCATGCAGATGATCTTGCCGAGCGCCTTCGATACGTCGCGCATGCCGCGCCGCTCGAACGTGCGCACGGCGCGCTGCGCGGTGAGGAACTGGCCGGTGAGATTCGTCTGAATCACCGTGTTCCAGTCGGCGAGCGTGAGCACGGAGAACTTCGCGTCCTTCTGCAGCCCGGAATTCGCCACGACGATATCGACGGTGCCGAAGCGCTTCACGACGGCCTCGAACATCGCGTCGATCTGGGATTCGTCGGACACGTCCGCGCCGACGGCGAACGCTTCGCCGCCTTTTGCCGTGATTGCGGCGGCGAGTTCTTCAGCGGGTTCCGCGTGGGAGTGATAGTTGATGGCGACGTGCGCGCCCGCATCGGCGAGCGCCGTGGCGACGCCCGCGCCGATGCCCGAGCTCGCGCCGGTCACGAGCGCAATCTGGCCTGCGAGGGGTTTGTGCATGTGCATTTTCAGTGATGGACGGTCCTTCGTGAGGAGCAAGACGTGCGCCCAAGGACTGCGACGCTTCAGCCGTTCACCAATCCCTGATACACCTCCGCATAGGCGAGGGCCGCCGCCTCCCAGCTGAAGTTCTGGCCCATCGCGCGCTTGACGACGGCCTTCCAGTCCGTGCGGCGCGCCTTCAATGCGAACGCGCGCCGGATCGCGCCGACGATGCCCGCGCGATCGAAGGTATCGAACACGAAGCCGGTCGCGAGGTCGTCGGCGAGATTTTCGAGCGAACTGTCGACGACCGTATCGGCGAGCCCGCCCACGCGGTGCACGAGCGGCAGTGAGCCGTACGCGAGCGCGTAGAGCTGCGTGAGGCCGCACGGCTCGAAGCGCGACGGCACCATCACCACGTCGCTGCCGGCGATGATCGAATGCGACAGCGTCTCGTCGAAACCGAGCTCGATCGCGACCGCGCCGGGATGCGCCGCCGCCGCGTTCTTCATGCCGGTTTCGAGCGCCGGATCGCCGGTGCCGAGCACGGCGAGCTGACCGCCGCGCTGCACGATGTCCGGCACGGCCGAAAGCAGCAGATCCAGCCCTTTCTGCTCGGTCAGCCGGCTGACGACGCCGAAGAGCAGGGCGTCGTCGTCGCGCGCGAGTCCCATGCGCTCCTGCAGCGCTGCCTTGCACTTCGATTTGGCCGAAGGCTTCGACGCGGTGTACTTCGACGCGATGGACTCATCGACCGACGGGCTCCAGATCGAATAATCGACGCCGTTCAGGATGCCGGCGATGTCGTGCGTGCGGGTCTGCAGCAAGCCGTGCAGCCCGGCGCCGTGCGCCTGCGTCTGAATTTCGCGCGCATAGGTCGGGCTGACCGTCGTGATGCGGTCGGCGTAATAAAGACCCGCCTTCAGGAACGAGACGTGGCCGTAGAACTCCACGCCGTCCACCGCATAAAAGTCGCCGGGCAATTGCAGCGCCCCGAACCCGGACGCCGGGAAGGTGCCCTGATACGCGAGGTTGTGCACGGTCATCACGCTCGCGACCCTGGCCGCGCCGCCGCGCTCGAATGCGCGCAGATACGCGGGGGCGAGCCCCGCGTGCCAGTCGTGCGCGTGGACGATATGCGGCTTCCACGCCGGATCGGCGCCCGTCGCGATGCGCGCCGCCGTCCAGCCGAGCAGCGCGAAGCGGCGGTCGTTGTCGGCATAGGAGCGATGCGCGGCATCGAGATACGGATTGCCCGGGCGGTCGTAGAACTGATCCGCGCGCACGACGTAGACCACCACGCCATGCGGCTGAAGCACGCCGCGCTCGAGCCGCACGTTGCCCGCGCCGAACGCGGCGCCCAGATCGGCGACGGGCTGAAGATCGTCGAGGCCTGCGAGCACGGCGGGAAAGCCCGGCAGCACGACCCGCGCATGCGTGCCCAGTTGCGACTGCGCGGGCGGCAGCGCGCCGACGACGTCGGCGAGGCCGCCGGTTTTCAACAGCGGAAACATTTCTGCTGCGGCATGCAGCACGCATACGGTCATCGGCGCTCCTGTCGGATGGATTCGTGTTGTCGTGTTGATCCGGCGCGCCGGCGTCTAACCTTGCGCGAGCCGCGCCAGCGCATCGCGCGTGATGAGCGTGACGCCCGATTCCGTCCGGAAAAAGCGCGCGGCGTCGTCGTCCGGGTCCTCGCCGACCACGAGACCCTCCGGCACCGTGCAGCCGCGATCGATCACGACGCGCTGCAACCTGCAACTCGGCCCGACGGTCACCTGAGGCAACAACACTGCCTCATTGATGTTACAGAACGAGTGCACCCGCACCGCCGACGAAAACACCGACTTCGACACTTGCGAGCCGGAGATCACACAGCCGCCGCACACGAGGAGATTGGTGATCGCGCCTTGCTGGCCGTTGAGGTCGCGCACGAACTTGCCGGGCGGCAGCTGTTCCTGATTCGTCCAGATCGGCCACTTGCGGTCATACAAATCGAGTTCCGGAATCGTCGACGCGAGGTCGAGGTTCGCGGACCAGTACGCGTCGACGGTGCCGACATCGCGCCAGTAGGCGGGCGCTTCCGGATCGCTGCTCGACGTCACGCACGACATGCCGAACGGATGCGCGATCGCCTTGCCCGTCGTCACGACCCGCGGAATGATGTCCTTGCCGAAGTCGTGATCCGTATTCGATGTCTCGATGTTCTCCTGCAGCATGTCGTAGAGATATTTCGCGCTGAACACGTAGATGCCCATGCTCGCAAGCGCGATATCCGGCTTGCCGGGCATCGCGGGCGGATCGGCGGGTTTTTCGAGGAAAGCCGTGACGCGGCGGTTCTCGTCGACGTGCATCACGCCGAACGCGACGGCGTCCATGCGCGGCACCTCGATGCAGCCGACCGTGCAGTCGGCGCCGCTCTCCACATGGTCGAGCACCATGCGCGTGTAGTCCATCTTGTAGATGTGGTCGCCCGCCAGCACGATCACGAATTCCGGCCCGATCGAACGGACGATGTCGAGATTCTGATAGACGGCGTCTGCGGTGCCGCGATACCAGCTCGAATCGACGCGTTGCTGCGCCGGCCAGATATCGATGAACTCGTTGAACTCGCCGCGCAGGAAACCCCAGCCGCGCTGGAGATGCCGGATGAGCGAATGGGCCTTGTATTGCGTGACCACGGCGATGCGGCGGATGCCGGAGTTGAGACAGTTGGACAGCGCGAAGTCGATGATGCGGTATTTGCCGCCGAAGTGGACGGCGGGTTTCACGCGTTTGTCGGTGAGCGGTCCGAGGCGGGTGCCACGCCCGCCGGCGAGAACGATTGCGAGGGTCGACTTCTGCAAATCGGTGCGATTCTTAGACAGCGTCTCCATGCCAGCCTCCTGATTTGACCTGCGACTATTGATGTTGCCGTGTGTTCGTCCTCGTATGCTTTCGCTGTTTGTATCGTGAAGCATTATCCGGCGCGCATTCGAGTCCGTGTGCTGAAGTCGCCGTTTTTTTCTCGAATATGAATCGCAGATGCGGCCGGTGGATCGAGCAAGCGGCGTGCCGAGTGGAGCGTTGCGTCCACGCGACCTGATGGGCATCCGAGTCGACCGGATGGCTTGATAAAACGTGTCGGGACAATTTATATCGAGACCGCCATGCCGCAGTGCGTCGAGGCACGGCACAATATGAAGGTTGCGATGCCCGCGCACGCCCGAGCCGGCGTCCCCGGGTGTTCCATCTCTAGCTACCGTTGCGCTGCGCTGCACGAGCGCCGGCGCGACAAACGTTTGACCTGACCGGACACGATCAATCGGGAAATCAGAAGATGAACAACGTCCTGAGCATTCAGTCGCACGTGGTGTTCGGCCACGCGGGCAACAGCGCGGCGGTTTTTCCAATGCGGCGTCTGGGCGTCAATGTCTGGCCGCTCAACACCGTGCAGTTCTCCAATCACACGCAGTACGGCCGCTGGACCGGTAGCGCATTCGACGCCGACGAGTTGCAGAACTTGATCGAGGGCATCGGCGCGATCGGCGTGCTCGCGCGCTGCAACGCGGTGCTGTCCGGCTATCTCGGTGCGCCGGAGCAGGCTCGCGCGGTCGTCGAAATCGTGAAGATGGTGAAGGCGGTGAATCCGCGCGCGCTCTATTTCTGCGATCCCGTCATGGGGCAGACGGGCGGCTGCACGGTGGCTCCCGGCATCGAGGATTTCCTCGTCACGACGATGCCCGAAATCGCCGACGCGATCATGCCCAATCACATCGAGCTGGAAAAGCTCGTCGGGCGCAGCATCGAGACGGTGGAAGAAGCCGTCGATGCGTGCCGCGAAGTGATCGGCCGCGGCCCGCGCATCGTGCTGGTGAAGCATCTGCTCGATCGCAACAGCCGCGCCGACACCTTCAACATGCTTGCCGTCGCGCCGGGCGAAGCGTGGTTCGCGCAGCGCCCGCTCTATCCGTTCGCGCGGCAGCCGGTGGGCGTCGGCGATCTCACGAGTGCGGTGTTCGTCGCGCGCACGCTTCTGGGCGATTCGCTGCGCACCGCGCTGGAGCACACGCTCGCGGCGGTGAATGCCGTCGTCAAGTCGACTTACGATGCGGGGCGTTACGAGCTGGAAATCGTCGCTTCGCAGGACGAGATCGCGAAGCCGACCGACCGTTTCCCCGCCATCCGCGTGGTGGGCACGGAGACCATCAGGGGCCGCTAGCTTGCCTCGCCGTTGGCCTCCATCAGGCCGAAACGCCAGGACAGGCGCCGCGTCGCAGCGAGAAGGGCGCGTGCCAGCGGGCCGTCAGCGGCGCTATCGAAGCCGCCCGACGAGCCGATCAACGCAATGACGAGACACACACTGCCGGTGTGATCGAACACCGGAGCAGCCAGCGTGTGGATGCCGGGCACCGGCGCGCCGAGCGCCGTGTCGAGGCCGCGCGCCCTGATGTCGTCGAGCCGTGCGCGATATGCGGTATCCAGAATCGCATCCGGCGCCGCACCCGCGAGGCGGATCTGGTCCTGCTCCATCAGGGACACGAGCATGTCCGCCGGCAGATGCGCGGCGCAGACGCGGCCGATCGCCGTGTTGACGAGCGACATCGCCGTGCCGACGCGCAAGCTCACATGCTGCGGACGCGCCGATTCCTCCAGCCGGATCACGGTCGGGCCGAGCGGTCCGAGCGCGGCGGCGGCGACCGTCATCGACGTGTTCGCGGCGAGCCTGACGATCTCGCTTTCCGCATCGCGAATCGGCGAAAGGCGTTGCAGCGCGATGAGCCCGAGCTCGCGGCTCAATTGGCCCGCGTGGAAGAGCCCCGCGTCGTCGCGTGCGAGCAGGCCAACCTTGACGAGACTCACCAGATGCGCGAACGCCTTCGCGGGCGGCATGCCGGCCGCCGCGGCCAGATCGCGCAGCGAGAGCGGCCGGCCCGCCGCGACCAGTGCGCGCAACAGATCGCCGGTGGCGTCGAGCGCGTTGATGCCGCGCTGCGGCCTGGTGTCTTCTTCGAGCATGGTCATGAAAGCAATCCGGTGATATCGCGTGCCGCGTCCTTCAGCGCTTGCGCGAGCGGGCCGTCCCAGCCGACGTCGCACAGGCCGGTCGGGCCGATCGCCGTCAGCGCGAGTTGCAACCGGTGCGCGCCGTCGAACACCGGCACACTCATGCTGCTGACGCCCGGACTCGGCGCATCGACGCTACGTTCGATGCCGCGTGCCCGAATCTCGCGGATGCGCTCGTTCATCTGCGGCGCATCGGTTTGCGCCTGATGCGCGAGCATCGCGTCGACGCGGGCGTCATCGTCGAACGCGCGGAATACGCGTCCCGTCGACGTCGCCGAAAGCGACATGACCGTGCCGACATGCAAGTTGACGTGCAGCGGATAGCCGCCGCGCTCGTAACGGACGATGGTCGGCCCTTGCGGCCCCGCGACGCTGACCGCGACGCTCATGCCGGTCGCGAGCGCGAGCGCCGGAACGCGTGACGCGGCCGCACGATACGCCGGCTGATGTTCTAGATTCAATAGACCGAGTCGCAGCGAAAGCGGGCCAGGCTCGTAATTGCCGGTCAGCGCGTCGCGCTTGACGAGGCCGAGCCGCGTGAGGCTCACGAGATACGTATGCGCCTGCGCGCTCGACAGTCCGGCGGCATCGGCCATTGCGCTCAATGCGAGCGGCTCGCGCCGGGCGGCGAGCGCTTCGAGCAGACGCGCGCCGACTTCGACGCTCTGGATGCCGCGCTGCTTTTTCTCTTCGCCGGATTCGGCGTCAGGCGTGGCATGGGTGGAACGAGCCAAGAGGACTCCGCGATCGATAGAAGTGAACGAATGGCAGATGTTAGCCGAGCAGGAATCCTCGGATGAAGCGATTCGGTATTTACCCGGAATTTGCAAATAGCAAGCATACTTGCTGTTGACAAAAATAATCGTCACGCCGATCATCCACCCATCCCCACGAGAATGGAATCGAGACACGACCATGGCAAAAGCATTCGCATCGCAAGCCGATCTGGAAGAGAAGAAGATCACCTTCACACAGCTTTCCGAGAACGCGTACGCCTACACGGCCGAGGGCGATCCGAACTCGGGCGTGATTATCGGTGACGACGGCGTCCTGATCGTCGATACGACCGCCACGCCCGCGATGGCGCAGGACCTCATCGCGAAGATCCGCGGCGTCACCGACAAGCCGATCAAATACGTCGTGCTGTCGCATTACCACGCGGTGCGCGTGCTCGGCGCGTCGGCGTATTTCGCGGAAGGCGCGCAACAGGTCATCGCGAGCCGCGGCACGTATGAAATGATCGTCGAGCGCGGCGAGCAGGACATGAAATCGGAAATTGAGCGCTTCCCGCGTCTGTTTGCCGGTGTCGAGACGGTGCCCGGCCTCACGTGGCCGACGCTCGTCTTCGACACCGAAATCACCTTGTTCCTCGGCAAGCTCGAAGTGAAGATCGCGCATCTCGGCTCGGGCCACACGAAGGGCGACACGGTCGTCTGGCTGCCGTCGCAGAAGGTGCTGTTTTCGGGCGACCTCGTCGAGTACGACGCCGCCTGCTATTGCGGCGACGCGCAACTCGAGGAATGGCCCGCGACGCTCGAAGCGCTGCGCGCGCTGAAGGCGGAGAAACTCGTGCCGGGCCGCGGTCCCGCGCTCTTGTCGCCGGCAGAGGTCGACAAGGGCCTCGACTACACGAAGGATTTCGTGACGACGCTGCTGCAGGCGGGCCGGGAAGCCGTTGTCGAAAAGCTCGATCTGAAGGGCTCGATGGCGCATACCCGCAAGGCGATGGACCCGAAGTTCGGCCACGTCTTCATCTACGAGCACTGCCTGCCGTTCGACGTGTCGCGCGCCTATGACGAGGCGAGCGGCATCAAGCATCCGCGCATCTGGACGGCCCAGCGCGACAAGGACATGTGGGCCGCTCTCCAGGACTGACGTTCATCTCTCGCGGCGCGCACTGACACGCGCCGCGCTTTCTTCTCTTCAGGCAAAAAGGCGCGCCAAAGACGCCGGCCTTCCCACGCCCATCTGGAGCGAGACATGTCGAAGTCGATCAGCACGGCGGCGCACAGCCCGAGCCCCGCCGCGGAAACGCACGCCCTGTCGGACGATGCGCTCTTTCGCAAAATTGCGTGGCGCATCATTCCGTTCCTGTTCCTGTGCTACGTCGTGTCGTTTCTGGACCGCATCAATATCGGCTTCGCGCAGTTGCAGATGAAGCAAGATCTCGGATTCTCAGATGCGATGTACGGCCTCGGGGCCGCCGTGTTCTATGTCGGCTATGTGCTCTTCGAGGTGCCGAGCAATCTGCTGCTCGCGAGGTTCGGCGCGCGCCGCACGTTCACGCGGATCATGCTGCTGTGGGGCGCGGCGTCGGTCGGCATGATGTTCGTTTCGACGCCCGGGCATTTCTATCTGCTGCGCTTTCTCCTCGGCGTGTTCGAGGCGGGCTTCTTTCCGGGCATCGTGCTCTATCTGACGTACTGGTTTCCGGCGAAACGGCGCGCCGGCGTGATGTCGGTGTTCTTCGCGGGCGTCGCGGTGGCGGGCGTGTTCGGCGGACTGGTATCCGGCTGGATCATGCGCGACATGGCAGGCGTCATGGGCCTGCACGGCTGGCAATGGATGTTTGCGATCGAAGGCGCGCCGGCGGTGCTGCTCGGCCTCATCGCGTTGCGGCTGCTGGTGGACACTCCGCGCGATGCGCGCTGGCTCACGTCCGCCGAACGGGAGCGCCTGGCCGCGCTGTGCCCGGAAACGAACGCCCGCACCGATGCGCACGACCGCCGCGGTCTGCTCGACGCGCTGCGCAACCCGCGCCTCTATCTCTTTGCGTTCATCTACTTTTCGCTGACCTGCGCATCGCTGACGCTGAGTTTCTGGATGCCGCTGATGATCCGCGATTTCGGCATCACCGATGTCATGTCCGTGAGCCTCTACACCGTCGTGCCGAACGCGATCGGCGCAGTGGGGCTGATTTTGATTGCGCGCCATTCGGATCGCGTTGCGGAACGACGCAAGCACTTTGCGTGCTGCACGATCGGCGGCGGCATCGCACTCGCGGCGCTCACGCTGCATTTCCCGAGCTTTTTGCTGATGCTCGCGATTCTCTCGCTAGCCGCGACATTGATCTTCGCGGCGTTGCCGATCTTCTGGGCCGTGCCCGCGAGCCATCTGCCGGGCAGGAGCGCGGCGGCAGGCATCGCGGTCATCAGCAGTATCGGCATCACGAGCGGCATCGTGAGTCCGTGGGTGATCGGCCAGATCCGCACCGCGACAGGCAGCATGGATCTCGCCGTGCAGCTCCTTTCGCTATTGCTCTTCGCAAGCGGCGCCGCCCTGATGGTGGGGCTGCGCCGCGATCCTTCCGCGAAAGAAAGCGATCACTGAGGCACGGCGGCGGCCATCGCCTTGAAGTTTTCGGGCGTGGCGAAAGCGAGATATTCGGCCTGCATTTCGGGCGTGAGAAATTCGAGCATCGTCGAGTTTTCGATCCAGAACTCGATCACGTGGAAAAAGTTGTCGCCGCGCGTGCAGCGCACCGCGCGCCAGCCTTCACGCTCGCCGATCGCGATGACGTCCTCGGCGCTCAGCTTCGTCGCGATCGCCATGTGGAACGCGCTGTACTGCGGGCGCTTCAACGTATCGGCGCCGTAGCTGACGTTTTCCTCATGGCCGCCGCCCGGCGTGATCACCTTGTCGCTCGGATAGATCTCGATGATGCTGCCGCGATCGTCGCCCGCGACCGCCATCCAGGCATCGGGAAAAGGCGAGAAGGGCGCGGCGAAGCCGTCCCACAGTTCGGCAAGCACATGCGCGACGTGCTTCGGATCGTTGGCGGGAATGGATGCATGGAAGATCATCGCGATGGACTCCGATGGAGGTGACGAGGACTGCGCGGCGATACTTTCATGTCGCGCGCCGGGATGTCAATTCGCAGTGCTACGGTGAGCCGGGATTCTTCCAGAGTCTATTGATATGAGTGTTTTCAAACGCGTCAGGACTCAGCGCTTATCCGACAAACGCTGATAGAAAAGCAGGTCGAGTTCCGGCGCCTTGCCGGTCAACGCGGTCAAGAGCGCGTGCGCCTGTCCGCGATGGTGCGTCTGATGATTGAACCAGTGCGCGAGCGCGGGCATGAGCGGCTGCGTCATCAGCTCGGGCGTCGATACGCGTTTATAGCTGATAGTGCCGGCCAGCGTTTGCGGCGTGAGACCGGTCACGTATTCGACGATGCGCGCGTCTTCTTCGCGGCGCGCCGCTTCGAGCGCCGGGAAGGTATCGAAGAGAATCGCATCCAGCCGTTCCGGCGCCGCGCCTTCGCCCGTGAAGCGATGCATCCACACGCGGTCCGTCACGAGCAGGTGATTGAGCGTGCCATGCACGGACTTGAAAAACGCGCCACGGTCTGCGCGATAGTCGGCGTCCGACAGGGCGCGCGCCGCTTCGTAGACGCGGGCATTGGCCCACGCGTTGTAGCGCGCGAACATGTCGAAATGTGCTTTGAGCGGGTCTTGCATGGCGAGGACCTCCGTCGTCGCAGTGACGTTCGTGTTTTCGCACGATATTAAGTCACTACCACAGACAGCGGTTCACTACGCCGACGCAAACGCTGCGATATCCGCCGTCAGCCGCGCCGCATCGCTCAGAAAAATGCCATGCGGCGCGCCTTCGTAGACGACGAGCCGCGCGTTCGGAATCAGGCGCGCCGTGCGTTGCGAAGTCAGTTCGAGCGGATTCGACACATCGCGGTCGCCCTGCACGATGAGCGTCGGCACGTCGATGTCGCGCAGCTCGTTGCGGAAATCGCCGCGACTCACCGTTTCGTTGCACGCGAAAAGCGCGTGATGCGACGTGCGCAACGCCATCTCGCGGATCCAGTCGATCATCGCCTGCGACGCGCCCGGCCCGGCGAACGGCCGCGCGTTGTCGGCGAGCCACCGCGGATAGTCGCTCGCCAGGTCCTGCCGAAAGGCGTCGACGCAGGCGCAATCGATGCCATCCGGGTTGTCCGGCGTCTTCATCAGCATCGGCAAGGTCGATGCGATCAACGCAAGCCGCGCGACGCGCGCGCTGCCGTGACGCGTCAGATAGCGCACCGCTTCCGCGCCGCCCATCGAATACCCGACGAGCGTGACGCGCGAAAGATCGAGCGCGTCGATGACGGCGGCGAGATCGTCCGCGAGCGTGTCGTAGTCGTAGCCGCCACCCGGATCGCTCGAACGACCGTGGCCGCGCCTGTCGTAGGCGATGCAGCGAAAGCCCTGGCGCACGAGCGGCAGCATCTGATACGCCCACATGTCGCCCGGCAGCGAATAGCTGGGGACGAACACGATGGTCCCGCCGTTGCCGGGCGCGCCTTCGGGCCGCCAGTCGCGATAGAAGAGCTCGACACCGCTCTCGGTCGCGATGTAGCCGGGGCGGGCGGTTTCGCCGTGGACTCGATGTTTTGCGGGCATCTTCATCTCCTTGTCGATGATCAGTGTGATTGCATCGTCGCAGGAGGCAATGAGCCGGGCAATTACGTCCAAGGTAATAGGCCGCGTGCAAAAAAACGCCGCCTCGAGAGGCGGCGAGAGCGCGTCCGCTTGTGGGCTCGATGATCGAGAGCGGACGCTTGAGGAGACAGGGCGACTGGACTCAGTATGGCAAAGCCGGGCGTCGGGCACAATCGCCGGCGCGAATTACTGCGTTTCACGATGGATAACGCCGAATCGTTCGATATGCGAATGAATCCATCGAACCATTGCATTTTTCGGATTTTGCTTGTGTATATGCGAGATCTCAAGCGGTGCGGTTCATATAAACTCGGCAGGCATCTTTCAAACATTTATTGCTGCACCCGTTCATGTACTTCGATTCATCCGCATGGCTGCATGATTCGCACGCAGATGCCGTCCCACCCGATGCGAAGCGCGCGTTATCCATCGCGCTCGATATTCGTCGCTCGGGCGATTGATCCGCACTGGAGCGCTTCTGTGTCGGAGCCTTGCAGCGGTTTGCGCAAGACTTCGAACTTCGCTGGCAACTGAGCCATTGCCTCTGGATACGTCATGACGCCGTGTCGGCGGAAGCCGTCATGCGCGAGGCGGCGCTGCATCATCCCGGCGATGGCCGCGTGACCGGCGCAAAATTGCGATGTATCTCAATGAACAGGCGCGTTACGAAGAGGCCGAAGCATGTATCGCCTGGCGCTTTCGCAGACGCCGCAAGCGAACTGGCTCGCTGTCGATCTCGCCGACCTCGAACGCAGGCACGGCGACTGGCGCGCTGGATGGGTGCGCTTCGAACGCCGCCTGTCCGAACACGGCGAGAACGGTGTCGTCGCGCGCATGGAGCGCATTGCGCCGCGCTGGCGCGGACAGCCGCTCGACGGCAAGCGTGTCGTGGTCTATAGCGAACTCGGCCTCGGCGATGACATCCAGTTCGTGCGCTATTTTCCGCGGTTCGCGGAAGGCGTGCGGAGAAACGGCGGTGAAGCGCTATTGGCGGTGCGCTCGGCGCTGCATCCGCTCATCCGGCGGTTCGCGCCGGATTGCGTCGCCCTCGAAGCGCACGATTTCGAGCGGATCGATTACACCGTGGGCTTGATGAGCATGCCGCTCGGCATCGGCTTGTTGCCGGATCAGGTCGATGGCCGCGCCTATCTCGACGCGGCACCGGAACGCATCGACATGTGGCGTCGGATGCTCGCGTCAGACGGCACGAATGCGCTGCGTGTCGGCCTCGTGTCGGCAGGCAGTCCGACGCATCGGCGCGATGTCCAGCGCAGCATTCCCGTGGATGCCCTCGCGCCACTGTGGCGCTTGCCGGATGTCGCGTTCTATCCGGTTGCTCCGGGCCGCGAAGGCGATATCGCGGCGATGCGCTCGGCCGGCGCGCACATCCTTGCGCTTCCCGACTATCAAGAGCATTTTCACGATTCGGCCGCGTTCGTCAGCGCACTGGGCGATGATCGACCGGGTATCGCATTGGTGTTGGGGCAATCAGGAGACGCAGCCATGGTACGGCCCGGTGCGGCTCATTCGCCAGCGCGTGCCGGGCGACTGGGCACCCGTGGTCGAGCGCGTCGCGGCGGCGCTGTCGGCGCGGCTCATCGGACGAGCCGCGCCGGAAGATCAGCAGGCGTCCGCGCTCGTCAGCCTCGGATAGCCGGGCTGGCTGGAATCGATCGTCGTCACGCACGCGCCGTTGCCGATATCGAGCGTGCTGTCGACATCGCGCTTCGATCCGTCCTTCATCTGCACGCTGTAGCGGTAGACCTTCGCGGTCTGTTCGGGAGTCTTCTGGAACAGGCTCGTCAGATCGAAGCTCAGTCCCGCGCCGCCGCCCACGCCATTCCAGCCATTCCCGCCGATGCCGCCGGCGCCCACGCCGAGCGTTGGCCCGGAAGACGCCCCCGCGTCCGTCGACACGGTCGTCAGATATTGCTTGCCGACGATGCGTCCCGTCGCGAGCGTGCTGTCCGCCGGCAGCGGCGCCGATGCGCCCGGTCCGGTCGCGCACGCCGCGAGCGTGGCGAATGCGACGGCCGCGAAGCACGTACGCGCCACGCGTTGAATTCCTTTTCGATCCAGTTTCATTCCAGCCTCTTGCGTGCGCCTGCACGCGTTTGATGGGCCCTCGAAGCGAGCGCGCGAGTCTCACGGGGAAACGCACACTCACGCCGGCGTGGTCGAAACGTCGCGCAAAAAAACGCCGCCCGGCAGAGGGCGGCGCTCATCGGCGGTTCGCTTCGGGGCCAGCAGGCCGGTGCGCGTCGCGAGGGACGCGAATGCGCGGCCGGAATGTTGAACGAATGCCCGCCGCGATTGAACCAGACTCCTCTGATTCATCGCGCGGCGAATTGCCTTGCGTGTTCAGTCCTTCAACAGATACGCGACGATCGCGTCGCATACGCGGCCGAACATTTGCGTGCCGGTGACGGTCGTGCAGCCGCGCGCGCGGGCGGCTTCGATGAAAGGCGTGAGCGGCGGCTTCGTCACCACGTCGCCGACGAAGGCCGTCGGAGGCAGGCGCGAGACGTCGATCGGCAGCGGATCGCCGGGACGCATGCCCGCCGGCGACGCGTTCACGATGAGGTCGTAGCTTTCGGCGGGCGCATCGTCGGCGACGCTCACTGCGCCCCGGCCCAGTGCGGCGAGACGCGAGGCGAGGGCGCCGGTGCGCCCGGCATCGAAATCGCGGATCGCGAGCGACGCCACGCCTGCATCCACGAGCGCATGGCCGATCGCCGAGCCCGCACCGCCCGCGCCGATCAGCAGCGCGCGCTTTTCCTTCGGCTCGCAACCCGCGTCTCTCAACGCGGCGACCATGCCGATGCCGTCCGATGCGCCGCCGTGCCAGGTGCCGTCGGCGTCGCGCTTGAGCATGTTGACCGCGCCGAGAAATGCGCCTTCGTCGGTCAGCGACTTGCAATATGCCGTCGCGCTGAACTTGTGCGGCACGGTGATGATGACGCCGTCGCAGTTCTGCAAGCGCGCGATGCCCGCGAAGAACGCGTCGAGATCGTCCGGCGCGACATGTGCCGGAATCACGATCGCGTCGCGCTCTGCCGCGCGCAGCGCCGCTGTCACGCCGGAAGGCGAGCGCACCTGCGCGATGGGATCGCCGACGATGAAATAGACGCGCGTCGCGCCGCTCAAGCCCGCATCGAGCGATGCGGAAAAAGAAGTGTCCTGCGCCATGCTTCGATTGCCTCCTGAATCGTTGATCAGTCTGTTCCTGAATCCTAATTGAAAATGGAATAGCATTCAACAAGTTCATCGAGTTCTCAAGGCAACTAACGGTCGAAGAACAGCGCCACCACCGGACTGGACAGGGCGGAGCATTGCGAAAAAGCGCTTCGCAGCAGCAGAAGCGGTACGTGAGCGCTAGCCAGATACGCGACGACGCCGCTCGTTCAGCCGCGTCTCATAGCACGTTCGGCTCATGCCCGCCCGAATTTACGCCAGCCGCCGCGAGCGCCTCGTGCAGCGTGTCGAACACGTTCGATGCGCCGAGCACCCGCGTCAGACCGTGCCGGTCCATGTCGTTGCGCAGGAAGCGGTTCACGCGCCCGAAGATCACCGCGACGCCGCGTGCGCGCAGCGTTTCGATCAGCTCGCCGATCGTGCGGGCCGCTGAATAGTCGAGATCGGTGATCGCGCCGGCGTCGACGACGAGATGACGCAATCCGTCGGATGCCGTATCGACGAGCTTCGTCACTTCCGACGCGAAGAAATGATCGTTCGCGTAAAACAGATCCGCGCCGAAGCGGTAGACGATCAGATGCGGCGCAGTCATCGCGCCGGGCTTCGTCGGCATGAACTGCCAGGGTTTTCCGGGCGCGACGGGCGTGAGCACCATCGTGTGCGGATGATAGCTGTGGCGCACGTGCCGCATGAGCGAGAGCGCGACCGCTAGCAGGATGCCGTGCTCGACGCCCGCCAGCACCACCGCGCCGGCCGTGACGAGCGCGAGCGCGAATTCACCGGGGCTTTCGGCGCGGATGTCCTTCAGGCTCTGCACGTTGATGAGGCCGATCGCAATCGTGAACACGATGCCCGCCAGCACGCTGTGCGGCAGATAGCGCAGATAGCCGCTCAGAAATAGCAGAACGACAGCGACGACCGCCGCGAAGACGAGTTGTCCGAGCTGACTCCGGGTGCCTGCGCGGTCGGCCATTGCCGTCTGCGTCGGACTGCCGTTCACGACGAACGTCCCGCTCAACGCCGCCGCCGCGTTCGCCGCGGCAAGGCCGAGGATGTCGCTGTTGGTGTCGACGTCCTCGTGATACTGCTGCGCGAACACGCGCGCCGCGGCCGCGCTCTGCGCGATGATCATCACGAAGCATGACGCCGCGACGGGCACGAGATCGAGAGATTGCTGCCAGGTGACATCGGGCATGCGGATCGCGGGCAAACCGCCTTCGATGGGACCGAGCACCGAAATCCCGCGCGCGGCGAAGTCGAAAGCCTTGCTCGCGGCGATGCTGCCGATCACCGCGACGAGCGGCATCGGCAGGCGCGGCGCGAAGCGTTTGCAGCCCAGAATCGCGACGATCACGACGAGCGCGAGCACGAGCGTCGGCCCATGCGCGTGCGTGACATGCCCGATCACGTAGACGAGTTGCGCCAGGCTGCGCGAGGACGGATACGGCACCGTCATGCCGAAGAGGTCGCCGAGCATGGCGATCGAAACCTGCACCCCCACGCCCGCGAGAAAGCCCGTCAGCACGGTGCGCGACAAAAAATCGGCGAGAAAGCCGAGCTTGAACAGGCGCGCGAGCAGCAAGAGCGCGGCGGTCTGCAGTGCGACCATGCCCGCGAGCGCGACGTATTCCGGGCTGCCCATCGCGGCCATCGACGAAAGCCGGCTCGCGAAGATCGTTGCCGTCGCGGAGTCGGCGGCGACCACGAGATGCCGCGACGCGCCGAAGAGCGCGAACGCGAGGAGCGGCAGGAACGCAGTGTAGAGGCCCGTCACCGCGGGCATGCCGGCGATGCGCGCATAGCCGAGCACCTGCGGGATGTCCATCGACGCGAGCGAGATGCCGGCGAGCGCGTCGCGTAACGCGGCGGCGCGGTTGATCGGCAGGATGCCTTTGAGCAGCTTCGCAGTCGTCGCGGGTGGTCGGGTCGTGTCTTGCATGCGTGGCACCTGTCGTGAAGAAGCGAATCGTGCCCCAAGGACGATGCGGTGCCAAGAGCCGCTTTGCCTACCGGTAGAACGCCACGGTTTGACGCAATCCGTCGATGAGCGGCGTTTTTGCAAGGCCTGGAAGCATTCGATCGAGCACGGGATCGTCGGGAAAGGATGTCGCGATCGGCAAGGGCGCGCCCGCCGCGTCGATGCGCGCGTCCGGCGCGATCTGCTTCAGCGTCGCGATCACGCTCTGCATCGGCGTGATGTCGCCCGCCAGCGTGAACGCGTGCGCCCCGTCGAACGGATGCGTGAGCGCGCGCTCGTAGGCGGCGGCGACGTCATCGGCGTAGACGAGGCCCGTCGCGCCGGTGAAGGGAATCGTGTACGGCTCGCCGCGCGCGGCCGCGCGGCAGGCGAGGCTCGGACCGGCGCTCGATCCCGTCTCGCGCCCCGCGCCGTACACGACGAGCGGCCGAAAGCCGATGCTCGCAATGCCATGATCGTGCCAGTACGCGCGCGCCGAGCCTTCGCATGCGAGCTTGAACGCGCCGTAATGTGTCATGGGAAAGGGCGTCGCGCCGTCGTCGGGGCCGAAGACACCCGCGCTGCTCGCATACAGCACCGAGCGCACGCCGCACGCGATAGCCGCGTCGAACACGTTGAGCGTACCGATCAGATTGATGCGCGCGCCGCGCACCGGATCGCCGGCGCAGGCAGGCGTGAGCACGCCTGCGAGATGGACGACGGCGTCGCAGCCCTCGAGCGCCGTCGCGACATCGCGCGCGTTCCCGATATCGCCGACCCGCCATTGCACTTCATCGGCGCGTTCGGGCGCGAGCGCGCGCAGGAGCCGCGCGTCCTCGCGCACGTCGAAGGCGCGCACGTCCACGCGCACGTCCATATCGCGGGCGAGCAGCCGCCGCGTCACCCACGCCGCCAGAAAGCCGCTTGCGCCTGTCACCAGCACTCGCATACCGTCCTCCGTTCGCCTCAAAAAAAGAGCTTGGCTTCAATGCATTTTCTGGAATAGTATTCCAATATCAAAGCGAGTTCTACTGAAAACATGCGTTTCGAATCGTCGGAAGGACGGCGATTCCTGGCGCGAGGGAGCGGACGAATGGTGGAGACACTGGACAATCTGGGACATGACGAAACATTCGATGTCGTCGTAATCGGCGCAGGCGGCGCGGGCATGTCGGCGGCCCTCGTCGCGGCCATCGACGGTGCGCGCGTGCTCCTTGTGGAGAGTACGGAATACGTCGGCGGTACGACGGCCTTCTCGGCCGGAACGACGTGGATTCCCGCGTCGATGCATGCCGCGAGCGTCAATCGTGACGATACATCCGTGAACGCCGAAGGCTTTCTGGATCGCGCGGTCGGCGGGCGCAGCAGCGTCGCGATGCGCCGTGCGTTTCTCGATGCCGGCCCGAAAGCGGTCGCGCATATCGAAGCGAACTCCGCTGTGAAATATCGCGCGCGCCCGTTCCATCCCGATTATTTGTCCGAGCTCGAAGGCTCGACGCTGCGCGGGCGGGCGCTCGAACCGCTGCCCTTCGACGGCCGCAAGCTCGGCCGCGCGTTTTCGCTGATCCGTCCGCCGATTCCCGAATTCACCGTGCTCGGCGGCATGATGGTCGACCGCGACGACGTCGGGCATCTGCTCAACATGACGAAGTCGTTCGCGTCGTTCCGACATGCGGCGAAGCTGCTCGCGCGTCACGCGCGCGATCGCCTGAGCGCGCCGCGCGGCACGCGGCTCGTGATGGGCAACGCGCTGATCGGAAGATTGTTGTATTCGTTGCTCGAGCGTGGCGTCACGGTGCTGACGAGCACGAAGGTCGATGCGTTGCACAGCGGGCCGAACGGCATCGAAGCCGTAACGCTGAGCCGCGTCAACGACCGGCGTCGCGTCAATGTGAAAGGCGGCGTGATTCTCGCGAGCGGCGGCTTCAACCGGCATCCGGCGCGTCGCGGCGAGATGCTGCCGGGCGCCGATCCGGCGTGGTGCCCCGGCGCGCCCGGCCACACCGGCAGCGCGCAGGATCTCGCGCTCGCCGCGGGCGCGCGCTTCGGCAAGGGCGCGCTGTCGCACGCCTTCTGGGCGCCGGTTTCCGTGCGCAAGCGCGCCGACGGCACGACCGCCGTGTTCCCGCACTTCATGATGGATCGCGGCAAGCCGGGCATGATCACCGTCGACAAAACGGGCAGGCGCTTCCTGAACGAGAACACGTCGTATCACCTGTTCGGCATGGCGATGCAAAAAGCGAACGAGACCACGCCTTCGGTGCCCGCGTATCTCGTGACGGACACGGAAGGACTGCGCAAGTACGGGCTCGGCATGGTGCGTCCGGGCGGCAAGGGGCTCGCGCCGTTTCTCGCCGATGGCTATCTCGTCGAAGGCAGGACGCTCGACGAACTGGCAATGAAGCTCGACATCGACCGCGCTGGCCTCGCCGATAGCGTCGCGCGCATCAATCGCTATGCGCAGAGCGGCGTGGATGCCGATTTTCAGCGCGGCACGACCGATTACCAGAACGCCAATGGCGACGCCAACTGGACCGGCCCGAACAAGTGCCTCGGCCCGATCAGCGAGGCGCCGTTCTATGCGGTGCGGCTCTATCCCGGCGATATCGGCGCGGCGACCGGCCTCGTCACCGACACGCACGCGCGCGTGCTCGATCGCGACGATCGACCGATCGGCGGCCTCTACGCGTGCGGCAACGACATGCAATCGGTGATGGGCGGCGTCTATCCCGGCCCCGGCATCACGCTCGGTCCGGGGCTCACGTTCGGCTTTCTGGCGGCACGGCATGCGACCGTGCGCGCGCAGCAGCCGGCCAGCGCCGCGTTGACGAACGCCCGCGACGAAGCGCTTACGCTGCCCGTCGAACTCCAATCGTCCGTCCACGCCAAATGAAGCTCGAACCGATTCTCGAATGCGACGTCCTCGTGCTGGGTTCCGGCGCGGGCGGCTTGTCGACGGCCGTCACCGCGGCGACGCAGGGTCTGTCCGTGCTCGTCTGCGAGAAGGAAGACGTGTTCGGCGGCACGACCGCGTGGTCGGGCGGCTGGATGTGGATTCCGCGCAATCCGCTCGCGACGCGCGCGGGCATCGTCGAAGATGACAGCGTGCCGCGCACGTATCTGAAGAGCGAGCTGGGCGCGCATTTCGACGCCGCGAAGGCCGACGCGCTCATCGAGCACGGGCCGCGCATGGTCGAATTCTTCGAACGCAATACGTCGATGCGCTTCATCGACGGCAACCGCATTCCCGACTTTCATACGACGCGAGGCGCGGCCACGGGCGGGCGCTCGGTCTGCGCGATGCCGTTCGACGGCCGCGAGCTCGGTCCGCTCATCGACAAGCTGCGTCCGCCGCTCGCGGAAATGACGATCAAGGGCATGGCGATCGCATCGGGCCAGGATCTCGCGCACTTCCTGAACGCGACGCGCAGCGCGAAGTCGGCATGGCACGTGACGAAGCGCTTCGCTGGATTCGCGTGGCACATGCTGCGTTACCGGCGTTCGATGCATCTCGTGAACGGCAATGCGCTCGTCGCGCGTTTGTTGAAGTCGGCGGCGGATCGCGGTGTCGATCTGCGCACCGGCGCGCGCGCGGTGTCGCTCATGCGTGAGGAGCATCGCGTGACGGGTGCGCGCGTCGAGATCGAAGGCGTGATGCACGAAGTGCGCGCGCGGCGCGGCGTCGTGCTTGCTTGCGGCGGTTATCCGCACGACGCGAAGCGTCAGGCAGAAACTTTTCCGTACACGCCGCACTGGTCTGCGGCGCCGAAGAGCAATACCGGCGATGGCATTCGTATCGGCGAAGCGGCCGGCGCCCATTTCGATGCGTCGCTCGAAGCGCCCGCCGCGTGGGCGCCCGTGTCGCTCGTGCGCAAGAGTAAGGGCGAGACGGCCGCGTTTGCGCATCTGATCGAGCGCGCGAAGCCGGGCGTGATCGCGGTGACGCGCGCGGGCAGGCGCTTCACCAACGAGGCGTCGTCGTACTACGACTTCGTCTGCGCGCTCTTCGGCACGACGCCGCCGGGCGAGGAAGCGTGCGCGTGGCTCGTCTGCGATCACCGGTTTCAGCGCAGATACGGCCTCGGATTCGCGAAGCCTTTTCCGTTTCCGCTCGGCCCGTACGAACGCTCGGGCTATCTGAGGTCCGCGCCGACGCTCGATGCGCTGGCGCGGCAATGCGGCATCGATGCGCGCGGTCTCGCCGATACCGTCGCCACGTACAACGGCTACGCGAAAGACGGCTTCGATCCGCAGTTCCACAAAGGCTCGACGCCATATAACCGCGTGCAGGGCGATGCATCGCACACGCCGAATCCGTGTCTCGCGCCGATCGTCGAGGGCCCGTTCCACGCGGTGAAGATCGTGCCGGGGAGCCTCGGCACTTTCGCGGGGCTGTCGACGGATGCGCGCTCGCGCGTCCTCGACGAAAAGCACGCGCCGATTCGCGGCCTCTACGCCGTCGGCAACGACGCCGCGAGCATGATGGGCGGGCACTATCCCGCCGGCGGCATCACGCTCGGGCCGGCGATGACCTTCGGCTATCTTGCGGGCCTCGAACTCGCCGAACCGGCACACGAAGACATCCCGAATCTCACCAACTTCAAACAGGCAAGGACGCTGCAATGACTCTGTACGACACAGTCACGTTGACGGTTAAGATCGGCGCGAACGCGCAGGTCTTCGAGAACATCAAAAACAGCGGCAACGCGCCCGGCTCGACGCTGCTCGGCTGCTGGTATTCGGACATCGGGGCGCTGGGCAAGGTCATGGTCCTGCGCGGCTTCGAGTCGGAAGCGGCGTTGATCGGGTCGCGACAGCGCCTGCTGCTCGAAGGCAATCCGTTCGGCTGCGGCGAATTCATCACCGATGTCGAGGTGAACAGCTACGCGCTCTTTCCGTTTCTGCCGCCGATCGAGCCGGCCGTGCACGGCGGCATCTACGAGATGCGCGTGTACGGCACGAAGCTCGCGAGCCTGCAACATACGATCGATGCCTGGAAGAGCGCCGTGCCGGAGCGCACCACGCGCTCGCCGCTCATCGGCGCGATGTACGCGCTCGACGGCGCCGTGCCGCGCTTTCTCAACATCTGGCCGTACAAGAGTGTCGACGAGCGTTCGCGCATTCGCGCCGAAGCCGTGAAGGACGGCATCTGGCCGCCGAAGGGCGGGCCGGCCCATCTGACGACGATGGAGTCGACCATCTACATGCCCGCGCCGTTCTCGCCGTTGCGCTAACCGGAGACATCGATGTCACGACGCAAGCTGTCCCTGTCCGCGCTGACGGTCCTCGAATTGACGCCGCCGCAGATGGTCGAGTGCGCGGCGCGTGCGGGCTACGATTTCGTCGGCCTGCGGCTCGTGCCCGCGACCGATACCGAGGTGCGCCACGAGATCGTCGGCGCGACGCCCTTGAGGCGCGAAACGCTCGCGGCTTTGAAGGACACCGGAATCGGCGTGCTCGATGCTGAAATCCTGCGCCTCAAGCCCGACACCAACGTCGCCGATTACGAGCCGATGCTCGAAACCGCGGCGACACTGGGAGCGCGCTACGTGCTCGTCGCGGGCAACGATCCCGACGAGGCGCGCACCGCCGAGCGGCTCGCGTCGCTCTGCGATCTCGCGAAGCCGTACGGCTTGTCGCCGTCGCTCGAACCGATGCCGTGGACCGACGCGAAGGACATCGTGCAAGGTGCGCGCATCGTGAAGGCGGCCGGGCGCGCGAACACGGGCCTGATCGTCGATCCGATTCATTTCGACCGCGCGGGATCGTCGACGCACGCGCTGCGCGAACTGCCGCGCGAATGGTTCGGCTACGTGCAGTTCTGCGATGCCCCCGCCGAGCGTCCGGCCGACCTCGACACGCTGCTATATCAGGCGCGTGCCGAGCGCATGATTCCGGGCGAGGGCGGAATCGATCTCGCGGGCATCCTGCGCGCATTGCCGGATGGCTTGCCGCTGTCGATCGAAGTGCCGATGAACGAATGGGCGAAGACCGCAAACGCGCTCACTCGCGCGAGGCGCCTGCGCGAGGCGACGCTCGCGGTGCTGGAGGCGGCCTACGCCGAACATTGACCCGCGCCGGTTGAATTCCGACGTGGAATCGTGTTCTACTCATGCCGCATCGGAACTTCGAGAGACTGAAAGATGGCAGGAAATCTGGAGCGGGCGTTGTCCATCATCGAGCTGCTGGCGAAAAACGGCGGGCGGATGCAGCTCGCCGCCATCGCCGATACGCTCAACATTCCGCGCAGCGGCACGCACCGGCTGCTCGCGATGCTGATCGACGAAGGCTATGTCCGGCAGGACGAGGATCACGGCGAGTACATGCTCGCGCTGAAGCTCGTATCGCTTGCGCTCATCTATCTCTCGACGGGCGGCGTGCTCGATGTGTCGCAACCGGTGCTCGACCGGCTCGCGGCGCAATCGGGCGAGCTGGCACGGCTGGGCGTGGTCGAAGACGATCACATCACGTTCGTCGGCAAGGCGCAGGGCGCGAAATCCGGCCTGCGCTACGACCCCGACATGGGCAGCCAGCCGCCCTTGCATTGCACGGCGAGCGGACAGGCGTGGCTGTCGTCGCTCACGGACGAGGAAGCGCTCGAGCTCGTGTCGAAGCAGGGCGGCCTGGGCAAGCCGGGCTCGGGCGGTCCGAAGGCGCCGAAGACGATCCAGCAATTTCTCGCTGAATTGCAGGCGGCGCGCAAACGCGGCTATGGGATCGCGAGCGAGACCTACGAGGCCGGCATGACGTCGATGGCCGCGCCGATCCATCATCCGGTGACGGGTGTTGTCGTGGGCGTCGTGAGTCTCGCCGGCCCGACCAGCCGGTTGCCCGACGCGCGTCTGAAGGAACTTGCGCCCGCGCTGCTCGAAGCGGCATCGGACATGGGCGCTGCGACGTTGAGCTCGCCATATTTCAAGCGGCCGGTGGTGAGGACGGAGGAAGCGGCGGGGGCGGTCGCGAAGGCGGCGGGAAAAGCGAAGAAAACGAAGGCTGTTTAAAGACGCGCCGGACGTCCCGATCCTGCACTATCCTGCACAGATCAAGCCCTCGCGAGGCCGATCATGAACGCAGCATCCGTCGGCACATCCCTGCGCGAAATCGATGATTTGCCGTCGCCGCGCGGCCTGCCGCTATTGGGCAACCTGCATCAATTGCCGCCCGCCACGCACCATCTGACGCTGGAGCGCTGGGCCGCCGAACTCGGCACGCCCTACGTGTTCCGCCTGGGCACGACGCCCGTCACCGTGTGGAACGACATCGAGCTTTCCCACGCCGTGATGCGCGAGCGGCCGCATCGTTACCGCCGCTATGCGCCCATCGAAAATATCCTGAAAGAGTTCGGCTGCAACGGGCTCTTCTCGATCGAGGGCGCGGCCTGGGAGCCGCAGCGCCGCCTCGTGATGCAGGCGCTGTCGATTCCCCACATCAAGGCGTTCTACCCCACGCTCGCCGCGATCACCGAGCGGCTGCGGCGGCGCTGGGAAGCCGCGGCGCGGGCGGGGCGCGTGGTCGACATGACCGATGATCTTAAGCGCTTCACCGTCGATGTGACGAGCGCGCTCGCGTTCGGCGAAGATCCGAATACGCTGGAAAACGAGCGAGTGCTGATCCAGGAGCAACTGGCGCTGCTATTGCCGATGCTGATGACGCGCGTGAACGCCCCCTTCGCCTACTGGCACTACGTGAAGTTTCCGCGCGACCGCAAGTTCGATGAAGCAATGATCGACGTGCATCGTCATATCCGCGAGTTGATGTCGAGGGCACGCGCCCGGATGCGCGAGGAGGCGGCGGTCGAAGCGTGCGAGACGCCGCTCGAAGAGACAGCCCGTGCGCCGCGCAATCTGCTCGAAGCGATGCTCACCCTGCGCGATGCGCCCGGCTCCGGCATCACCGACGACGAAGTCGCCGCCAACGTGCTGACGATGCTCGTCGCGGGCGAGGAAACGACCGCGACGTCGATCGCGTGGGCGCTCTTCTTTCTCGGCACCGACGACGCGTTGCAGGCGCGCGTCGCCGCACAGGCGCGGCAGGTGCTCGGCGGCTCGGCCGTGTGTCCGAGCTATGGCGCGATGCGCGAACTCGACCTGTGCGAAGCGGTGTGCACGGAAGCAAGCCGCCTGCATCCGGTTGCGCCGTATATGTCGCTCGAGCCCCTCGAGGAAGTGCGGCTTCAGGGCGTGCGCCTCGCCGCCGGAACGAAGATGTTCATGCTTCACCGGCCCGCGATGATGGACCCGGACAATTACGCCGATCCCGAACGCTACGACCCCGACCGATGGCTGCATGATCATCGGCATGAAGACGCGGCGTCGGAGCGCGGTGCGCACGAACCGCGCGCCTACCTGCAATTCGGCGCGGGGCCGCGCGTGTGCCCGGGGCGGCATCTGGCGGCGGTAGAGATGCGCCTCGTCGTGTCCATGCTCACGGCGAACTTCACCGCGCAACTCGCCACGAATCCCGCCGATATCCGGGAAGTCTGCACATTTACCGTGGTCCCGAGCGAAATGCCGATGCGTCTCACTTTGCGTTAGCGGCGCTAGCCGGCGCCCACTGCATCGGGGGCGGCGGAGGATGCCGGCACGCCGCCGCCCGTCGCCATCCACAGCACCTCGGCGTCTTCCTCGCTCGTCGAAATGGCCGCGTGGCCGGTGCGACTGTCGAAATAGATGCTGTCGCCGGCATTCAGATGTGTCGGCGCGTAGAGTTCGGAGTAGAGGCACACGCTGCCGCTTATGACGTAGAGAAACTCTTCGCCTTCGTGACGGCCCCAGTCGTCGAACGCATCGAGCGTGTGTGCGGAGATGCGGATGCGGAACGGCAGCATCGCCTTGTGCGCGAGCTCGGTTGCGAGCAATTCCATTTGATAGCCTCGATACGCGTGGCGCTGACCTTCGTTGCGGCGCGTGAGCGCTCGCCGGCCGCTTGCATTCAGCGCCGGCGCCGTGCCGAACAGTTCGGCGAGATCGATCTGCAGGCCGCGCACGATTTTCTGCAGCACGTCGAAAGTGGGCGACATCAACCCGTTTTCGATCTTCGACAGCGCCGAGCGCGACACGCCACACAGCCGGCTCGCGGTTTCGAGCGTCAGATCATGCGCGAGCCGCGCGCGCCTTACCCGGTGTCCCAGATCGGAAGCGGACTGTTCGGGCGAATTTTTTAGACTGAGACTGGGCATAAGGAGGAGCTGTTTTGTTTCCGATCATAACATCGGGCAAGCGCGGACCGCGTAACCTCGCGACGTTGCGAAACAAGCCGAATCTACCGTCGCAAAAGGGGCTGCGCATGAGGGACAACCCCAATATTGTCCGTTGTTGTGAGCGGCGACGGCAGCGCGTATAGTTGCCGGACTTACGAAAGTTTCTTATCAGAAACTTCCGCCAGAAGAACGGACCCGCGTCAAAAGGACATCACCGTGAACACACAATCGATTCTTTCCGACCTCGGCATCGCGAGCCTCGTGACCGATGGCGACATCGCCGTCACTTCACCGATCACGGGCGGAGTCATCGGCCGGGTGAAGCAGAACACCACCGCCGACGTGGACGCCGCCCTCGGCGCCGCGCGCACCGCGTTCGCCGCATGGCGCAATGTGCCCGCACCGCGACGCGGCGAACTCGTGCGTTTGCTCGGAAATCGCCTGCGCGAGAAAAAGGAGGCGCTCGGCCGCCTCGTGTCGCTCGAAGCGGGCAAGATTCTCCAGGAAGGCCTCGGCGAAGTGCAGGAGATGATCGACATCTGCGATTTCGCCGTCGGTCTCTCGCGCCAGTTGTACGGGCTGACGATCGCGTCGGAGCGCCCCGGCCATCGCATGGCGGAGACGTGGCACCCGTTCGGCGTGTGCACGATCATCTCGGCGTTCAACTTTCCGGTCGCGGTGTGGTCGTGGAACGCCGCGCTCGCGCTCGTGTGCGGCAATTCGGTCGTGTGGAAGCCGTCGGAGAAAACGCCGCTCACCGCGCTCGCCGTCGATCGCATTCTGCGCGACGCCATCGAAGAATTCGGCTCCGCGCCAGAGGGCCTTGCGTCGGTGATCATCGGCGGACGCGATGTCGGCGCGGCGCTCGTCGCGGACAAGCGCGCCGATATCGTCAGCGCCACGGGCAGCACCGAAATGGGCCGCAAGGTCGGCGTCGCGGTGGCGGAGCGCTTCGGCCGCTCGATTCTCGAACTGGGCGGCAACAACGCGGGCATCGTCTCGCAGACCGCCAATCGCGATCTCGCGCTGCGCGGCATCCTGTTCTCTGCGGTCGGCACGGCGGGGCAGCGCTGCACGTCGCTGCGGCGTCTCTTCGTGCATGAAAGCATCTACGACGACACCGTCGCGCGCCTGAAGGATCTCTACGCGAAGGTGCCCGTCGGCAATCCGCTCGAGCAGGGCGTGCTCATGGGACCGCTCATCGACGTACAGGCATTTGCGCGCATGCAGGACGCGCTCGAGCAGGCGAAGGGCGAGGGCGGCAAGGTGTTCGGGGGCGAGCGCGTCGCCGTGACGGGCCACGAAAACGGCTACTACGTGCGCCCGGCGCTCGTCGAAATGCCTTCGCAAACCGACGTCGTGCTGAAGGAAACCTTCGCGCCGATCCTCTACGTGATGCGCTATGCCGACTTCGATGAAGCCATCGCCGCGAACAACGCCGCCGCGCACGGCCTGTCGTCGTGTGCGTTCACGACGGACCTGCGCGAAGCCGAGCGCTTCCTGTGCGCATCGGGCAGCGACTGCGGCATCGCCAACGTGAACATCGGGCCGAGCGGCGCGGAGATCGGCGGCGCATTCGGCGGCGAGAAGGAAACCGGCGGCGGCCGCGAATCGGGCTCGGATGCGTGGAAGGCCTACATGCGCCGCGCGACCAACACGATCAACTACTCGTCGGAATTGCCGCTCGCGCAGGGCATCGACTTCAATCTGAGCTGAGGGCGATGTGAGTTCGAGCGTTGTCATCGTAGGCGGCGGTGTGATCGGCAGCTCGGTCGCGTATTTCCTGCGCGCATCGGACCCGACGGTGCAGGTCACGGTGATCGAACGTGATCCGACTTACGCGCGCTCGTCGTCGGCGCTCTCGGCGGCGTCGATCCGGCAGCAGTTCTCGACGCCGCTCTCCGTGCGCATGTCGCTCTTCGGCATCGAGTTCCTGCGCTCGATCGGCGAGCGGCTCGAAGTGAACGGCGAGCGTCCGTCCATCGATCTGCACGAAGGCGGCTATCTCTTCCTCGCGACGGCGCCGGGCGAAGCGACGCTGCGCGAGAATCACGCGCTGCAACGCGAACTGGGCGCGGACATCAGCCTCCTGGATTCCGCGCAGCTGCGCGCGCGCTTTGCCTGGCTCAATACGGACGACCTCGCCGCGGGCACGTTCGGCGAAAGCGGCGAAGGCTGGTTCGACGGCTACGGTCTCGTGCAGGCGCTGCGGCGCAAGGCGCAATCGCTCGGCGCGCGTTATGTGACGACGGAAGTCGTCGGCATCGGGCGTGAAGGACGGCGCGCGACGACCGTGCGTGCGGCCAACGGCGAAACCTATGCGTGCGATGTCGTCGTGAACGCGGCGGGCGCGTGGTCGCGCGGGATCGCGGCCATGCTCGGCATCGACATTCCGGTGTATGCACGCCGGCGCAGCATTTTCAACGTGTCGTCGCCGGCGAAGCTCGAACGCGCGCCTTTGCTGATCGATCCGACCGGCGTCTATTTCCGTCCGGAAGGGCGCACGTATATCTGCGGCACGTCGCCCTCGGCGGACAACGATCCTGACGACCTGCCGCTCGACGAAGTCGATCACGCGCTCTTCGACGACGTAATCTGGCCGACGCTCGCGCATCGCGTGCCGGCGTTCGAGGCGCTGCGTGTGGAACGCTGCTGGTCCGGCTATTACGAATACAACGTGCTCGACCAGAACGCGATCATCGGCAGTCATCCGGATCTGGAGAACTGCATTTTCGCGAACGGATTCAGCGGACACGGCCTGCAGCAAGGCCCGGCGACGGGACGCGGCGTGAGCGAGCTGATTTTGCGCGGACGCTACGAGACGATCGATTTATCGCCGCTCGACTGGACGCGCGTACTCGAAGGGCGGCCGATCATCGAAAAGAATGTCGTTTAACTGATAGAGGACTGGAAATAGCCGTTTTCCATAACCGATCAATTAAGTGCCCGGTCATTTGCACCGGGCATTTTTTTAGCTACGGAAATAGACAAGCGGATTGAAAACGGGCAGGTATGCGTTTCGAACGGGCATTCTTATCATCATCGTCATGCTGGCCTGCGAAGTCCATCAACGTAATCCACTAGGGCCAGCCGCTTTCGAGAAGCGCATTCTGGAAGCATCGAAACGTTTTTTCCGCGCTTTATATAAAGGAGATAAAACATGGAAGCGAATACGAGCGCGCATTTCTATGCCTGGATCGACGACGGCGAACTGCCGGCGGACACGAGCGTTCCGGTGTCGCATCGTTCCAGCCAGGTATCGGCAGAACCCGAATATGTCGCCGAAATTTGCGGACGCTTCGGGAAGACCGAAGAGGAGAAAAATTCCTGCGTGATTCGCGGGTACAACTGACGTCTTTAATGCAGAGTGTTGCGCGCGTGATACGGCGTGTCACGAAGGAGTTCAAAGCGCGTATGAACGCGCTTCCGCGCGATTCATGACGTGACTTCATGAAACGCAATATGCCGGTCGCAAAGACCGGCACTGCGGATTTTGTGTGCGTTGACAAACGGAATTGTTTTCAATCGACGTTGTGTAAATCGAGACCCGCCGCGCGCGGGTTTTTTCATGCACGGCGCGCTTTGCAGGATGCCTTGCGCTCGGCAGCGCGCGCCCGTCGGTGGCACAATCGCCCGCACCGCAGGCATATCAGGAGCAGAGGTGGCGAACCTCGATCTCGACAATCCGTTTCTCGAAGCGCTCGGCGCGACCTTCACCGAATGGCGCGCAGGCTACGCCGAATTCACGATGCTGATCCACGCGGGGCATCTGAACCGGCAGCGCATCCTGCAGGGCGGCGCGATCGCCACGCTGCTCGATGCGGCATGCGGCTACGCGGGCCTCTTCACGACCGGCACCGCGCCCGTGCACGGCTTCACGCTCTCGCTCACCGTGAACTATCTCGATCGCGGCATCGGCGACAAGGTCGTGGCGAAAGGTTTCCTCGAGCGACAGGGACGCTCCGTGTATTTTGCGCGCGGCGAGGCGTGGGTCGACGATCGCGTGATGATCGCGAGCGCCCAAGGCACCTTCAAATACGCGCGCTGATCCCGGCGCGTCCGACGATGGCCACCCGGAATCTCCTCAGACGGCTCGACCTCACGACACTTCAACTCTTTCTCGCGGTGTTCGAGGAAGGCACGCTCACGCGCGCAGCCGAGCGCGAGGCGATCGCGGTGTCGGCGGCGAGCAAGCGGCTCCTCGAACTGGAGCAGGCGGTCGGCGCCGCGCTTTTCGAGCGCAAGGCGCGCGGCATGGAACTGACGCCCGCGGGCGAAACGCTTCTTCATCACGCGCGACGGGTGTTGCGCGATGTCGAAAACATCGGCATCGAACTCGCCGAGCATGCGAGCGGCGTGCGCGGCTATGTGCGGATGATGGCGAACCTGTCCGCGATCGTCGAATTCCTGCCGGAAGACTTGCGCGCGTTTTCATCCATGCACGACCAGATCAAGATCGATCTCGAAGAGCGGCCGAGCGGCGGCATCGTGGAAGGCGTCGCGGACAGTCTCGTCGATCTCGGTATCTGTTCCGGCGATGCCGACACGCGCGGACTCGAAAGCGCCCATTACCGTCATGATCGGCTGGCGATCGTCGTGCCCGGCGATCATCCGCTCGCGCCGCGTGCGAGCGCGGCGTTTGCGGAAACGCTCGATTTCGATCACATCGGCCTGCATTCGGCGAGCTCCATCAACATGCGCACGCATCTCGCGGCGCGGCAGGCGGGCCGCGCGCTGCGGTTGCGCATCCACGTGCCCGGCTTCGACGCCGTGTGCCGCATGGTGCAGGCCGGCATGGGCGTGGGCGTCCTGCCGTTGCAGGTGTTCGAAGCGATGGGCCGCCAGCTCGGGCTCGCGGCTGTCGCGCTCGAAGACGAATGGGCCGCGCGCAGTCTCGTGATCGTCGTGCGCGATTCGGCTGCGCTTTCGCCCGTGAGCCGCCTGCTCTTCGATCATCTGCGGACCGTCGAAGCGCGCGGCTAGCGCTCGGCTTCGCCCGAGCGTTCGCGTTTCGCGAACGGTCCTTGCCGAAATGCGGTTGGACGCACGCGAGCGTTCGCCAATAAGCTTGTCTCCACAGTACAACTCAGGAGACGAGCAGCATGAGCGGACCCCTTCAGGGCATTCGCGTCATCGAAATCGGCACGCTGATCGCGGCGCCCTTCGCGGCGCGCATGCTGGCCGAGTTCGGCGCGGAAGTCATCAAGATCGAAGCGCCGAAGAGCGGCGATCCCCTTCGCAAATGGCGAAAACTTCACGAGGGCACGTCGCTCTGGTGGTATCTGCAATCGCGCAACAAGAAATCGGTGTGCGTGAATCTGAAATCGCCCGAGGGCGCGGACGTCATCAAGCGGCTGGCTGCGGATGCGGACATCGTCATCGAAAACATGCGGCCCGGCGCGCTCGAAAAGCTCGGCCTCGGATGGGACGTGCTGCACGCGATCAATCCGAAGCTCACGATGGTCCGCATCTCCGGCTACGGCCAGACGGGCCCGTATCGCGACCGGCCGGGCTTCGGCGCGATCGGCGAGGCGATGGGCGGCATCCGCTACACGACGGGCGACGCCGAAGGCCTGCCTGCGCGCGTCGGTGTGAGCCTCGGCGATTCGCTGGCGTCGCTGCACGGCGTCATCGGCGCGCTGATGTCGTTGCTGCGCGTGAAGACCGGTCAGGGCGACGGACAAGTGGTCGATGTCTCGCTCGTCGAAAGCGTGTTCAACCTGATGGAAAGCCTCGTGCCCGAATACGATCTGCTCGGCCATGTGCGCGAGCGCAGCGGCGGGGCACTGCCGGGCATTGCGCCGTCGAACACGTATCGCACGGAGGATGGCGGCTTCGTCGTGATCGCGGGCAACAGCGATCCGATCTACCGGCGTCTGATGCACGTCATCGGCCGCGCCGATCTCGCCGACGATCCCGCGCTCGCTCACAACGACGGCCGTGTGAAGCAGAGCGCGATGCTCGACGAAGCGATCACCGCCTGGACCTCGCATCACTCGATGGACGACGTGCTCGCGACGCTCGAACGCGAGGAGGTGCCCTCGGGCCGCATCTATTCGGTCGCGGACATCGTCGGTGACGCGCATTACCAGGCGCGCGACATGATCCTGCAGGCGGATTTGCCGGGCGGCGCATCGGTGAAGATGCCGGGCATCGTACCGAAGCTCTCCGACACGCCGGGCGAAGTGCGCTGGCAAGGTCCGGCGCTAGGCGAGCATACGCAATCGGTAATGGAATCGCTCGGCTTCAACGACGCTGAAGTGCAGCGGCTGCGCGCCGAAGGAGCGGTGCAATGAATCATGCATACAAAGAACCGCTGATCGTCCAGGAAGTCGCGCCGCGCGACGGCTTGCAGATCGAGAAGCAATGGCTCGAGACGGAAGACAAGGTCGCATTGATCGATGGTCTCTCGGCGTGCGGCTTCACGCGTATCGAGGCGGGCTCGTTCGTGTCACCCAAGGCGATTCCCGCGCTGCGCGACGGCGACGCGGTATTCAACGGGATCCGGCGCGAAAAGGGCGTGATCTATGTCGCGCTCGTGCCGAACGTGAAGGGCGCGGAACGTGCGCTCGCCGCTCACGCCGATGAACTCAATCTCGTGATGTCCGCGAGTCAGACGCATAACCGCGCGAACATGCGCATGAGTTGCGAGGCGTCGCTGGCCGGCTTCGGCGATGTCGTGCGGCTCGTCCAGCGTGCGGGTTCCACGGTTTCGCTGAACGCCACGGTGGCTACTGCGTTCGGCTGCCCGTTCGAAGGGCGCATCGACGAGGACCGCGTCGTGTCGATCGCGCGGGCTTATCGGGAGATGGGCATCGACGGCATCACGCTCGCCGATACGACCGGCATGGCCAATCCGCGCCAGGTCGCGCGGCTCGTTGCGCGCGTGCTCGACGACATGCCCGCCACGCACCTGACGCTGCACTTTCACAACACGCGCGGGCTCGGCCTCGCCAATGTCCTCGCCGCCTATGAAGCAGGCGCGCGCCGCTTCGACGCCGCGCTCGGCGGCCTCGGCGGGTGTCCCTTCGCACCGGGCGCGTCGGGAAACATCTGCACCGAAGACCTCGTGAACATGTGCGAGGAGATGGGCATTCCGACGGGCGTCGATCTGCAGAAGCTGATCGCGCTGTCGCGCACGCTGCCCGCGCTCGTCGGACATGACGTGCCGGGACAAGTCGCGAAGGCGGGACGAAATTGCGATCTGCATCCGGTGCCCGATTACGTGCGGGCCATCTGAATCACAAGACCAGAACAATATTGGAGACAACCATGAGCGATCTGAGCGTAGGCGCGGCAAACAAGCCGCAGGCAATCGAAAATACCGCGGACATCATCCGCAAGGTGGCGTGGCGGCTGATGCCGCTCATCATGCTGTGTTATCTCTTCGCGTTCTTCGACCGCATCAACATCAGCTTCGCGAAGTTTCAGCTGCAAAGCTCGCTCGGCTTTTCCGATACGGCTTACGGCCTTGGCGCGAGTCTTTTCGTGATCGGTTATGTGCTGTTCGAAGTGCCGAGCAACATGTTGCTCTACAAGGTCGGCGCGCGGCGCTGGATCGCGCGCATCATGATTTCCTGGGGCATCGCAACCGCCCTCATGGTTTTCGTGCAGACGGAGTGGCAGTTCTACGGACTGCGCTTCATCATCGGCGCGATGGAGGCAGGCTTCGCGCCGGGCGTGCTGTATTACCTGACGTTGTGGTTTCCGGCGAGCTATCGCGGGCGCATCACGTCGCTGCTGTTTCTCGCGTCGGCGTTTTCGGGTCTGGTCGGCGCGCCGCTTTCGGGTCTCGTGCTCGGTCATATGAACGGCGTGTTCGGCATCGCGGGGTGGCACTGGCTGTTCCTGCTCGGCGGCCTGCCGTGCGTGCTGCTCGGCGTGCTGGTGCTGAAGGTGCTGAAGGACCGCATCGATGACGCCGCGTGGCTCACGAGCGCGGAAAAGACCTGTCTGAAGAGTCAGATTTCGACGCAGAGCCAGCATACCGACACCGGCCATTCGCTGTTCGGCGCGATCAAGACGCCTGGCTTCCTGATGCTCGGCCTGATCTACTTCCTGATCCAGATCGCGTCGTATGGCCTGAACTTCTGGGCGCCGCACCTGATTCGCGCGGCGGGCACGCAGAATCCGACGATCATCGGTCTCCTGACGGCGGTGCCGTACATCTGCGGCGCGATCTGCATGGTCGTGGTCGGCCGCATGTCGGATCGCTCGGGCGAGCGCCGCAAGTTCGTCGCGATACTGCTCGTGATGGCCGCGGCGGGCTTCTTCGCGGCGGGCATCTTCGACAAGCAGACGACGCTTCTCATCGCCGCGCTCGGCGTGATGGGCGCGGGCGTGATCGCGTCGATCCCGGCGTTCTGGGCGCTGCCGCCGAAGCTCCTGACCGGCGCGGGTGCGGCGGGCGGCATTGCGCTGATCAACACGCTGGGGCAACTGGGCGGCATCGTGAGCCCGGTGATGGTCGGCCGCATCCGCGACACGATGGGCAGCACGACGCCCGCGCTGTACGCGATCGGCGCGATGAGCGTGGTGTGCGCGCTGTTGCTGCTGTTCGGATTGCCGCAGTCGCTCAGGCAGCGCGATCATTCGGAGCACACGGGCTGACGCGGCACCTGTCGCGAAGGTCAGAACGCCCGGCGGAACCTCGTTCATCCGCCGGGCGTTTTCTCATCTGTCCCGCCTCAACCCTTCCACGTCCACTCACGAATCTCGTCGCGGTCGATGCCTTCTTCGTGCGCGTACCGCACGCTCTCGATGATCTGATTCTTGAGCCATTCCTTCGTGTGCGCGCTGCTGCCGGCGATGCGCGGCACGCGGTCGATCACGTCGATCGCAAGCGTGAAGCGATCCACGCCGTTGATGATCGCGAGCTCGAACGGCGTGTTGATGTTGCCCCGCTCGCGATAGCCATGCACGTGCATGTTCTCGTGATTCGTGCGGTTATACGTGAGCTTGTGCACGAGCGTGGGGTACGAGTGGAAATTGAAGATCACCGGTTTGTCGCGCGTGAAGATCGAATCGAAATCGCGGTGCGACAGGCCATGCGGATGGTCCGTATCCGGCAACAGCCTGAAGAGATCGACGACATTGACGAAGCGGATTTTCAGGTCCGCGCAGTTGGCCTTCAGGATCTCGACGGCCGCGAGCGCTTCCATCGTCGCGATATCGCCCGCGCACGCGATCACGACATCCGGCTCCGCGCCCTGATCCGTCGACGCCCAGTCCCAGATGCCGATGCCCTTCGCGCAATGCACGATGGCCTCGCGCATGCTCAGATACTGCAAGTGCGGCTGCTTGTCCGCGACGATCACGTTCACATAATCGTGCGAGCGCAGGCAGTGATCCGCGACGCTCAGCAGGCAGTTTGCATCGGGCGGCAGATAGATGCGCACGACGCCCGGGCTCTTGTTCGTGACGACATCGAGGAAGCCCGGGTCCTGATGCGTGAAGCCGTTGTGATCCTGGCGCCACACGAGCGACGTGATGAGCAGATTGATCGACGGCACCGGCGCGCGCCAGCGAAGCTCGTTCTTCGCCTTTTCGAGCCACTTGGCGTGCTGGTTGAACATCGAGTCGATCACGTGCACGAACGCTTCATAGGTTGCGAAGAGACCGTGGCGGCCGGTCAGCACGTAGCCTTCGAACCAGCCTTCGAGCGTGTGCTCGGAGAGCATTTCCATGACGCGGCCATCGATGGAGAGCGCGCCGCCATCTGCGTCCTCGGGCAGCGTCTGTGCGAGCCAGCGCTTGCCCGATGCTTCGTACACGCCATCGAGCTTGTTGCTTGCGGTTTCGTCCGGGCCGAAAAGACGGAAGCTCGTCATGTTGCGACGGATGACGTCGCGCAGGAAGGTGGCGAGCACGGCGGTCGGCGACTGATAGACACTCGCCGCGCGCTTGAACTCGAACGCGTAATCGCGGATATCGGGCAAGTCGAGCGATTGGCGCAGCACGCCGCCGTTCGCGTGCGGATTGGCGCTGATGCGCCGCGCGCCTTCGGGCGCGAGCGCGCGTAGCGTCTCGATCAGGCGGCCGTCTTCATCGAACAGTTCTTGCGGCCCGTAGCTGCGCAGCCAGTTCTCGAGCAGCGCGAGATTGCGGTGATTGCTGGCCGGATCGGCGATCGGCACCTGATGCGCGCGCCAGAAATTCTCGACCTTATGACCATCCACTTCCTTCGGCCCGGTCCAGCCTTTCGGTGTGCGCAGGACGATCATCGGCCAGCGCGGGCGCGTCACGTCTTGCGGATTGGCGCGCGCGTTGGCCTGTATCGCGCGGATATCGGCGATGCAGCGTTCGATCGTCGCGGCCATGCGCTGGTGCATCGTCCGAGGCTCGTCGCCTTCGACGAAATGCGGCGCGTAGCCATAGCCTTTGAAGAGATCTTCCAGTTCGTCGTGCGGAATGCGCGCGAGGATCGTCGGATTGGCGATCTTGTAGCCGTTCAGATGGAGGATCGGCAGCACGGCGCCGTCCGTCGCCGGATTGAGGAACTTGTTCGAATGCCAGGACGTGGCGAGCGGGCCGGTTTCCGCTTCGCCGTCACCGACGACCGTCGCGACGATCAGATCCGGATTGTCGAACGCCGCGCCGAACGCATGCGAGAGGCTGTAGCCGAGCTCGCCGCCTTCGTGTATCGATCCCGGCGTTTCCGGCGTGCAATGCGAGCCGATGCCGCCCGGCGACGAAAACGCGCGAAACAGCCTGAGCATGCCGCGCTCGTCGGCGCTGCGGTCGGGATAGATTTCCGAGTAATGGCCTTCGAGCCAGGAATTGGCGAGCGTCGCGGGCGCGCCGTGGCCGGGGCCGGAGACGAACAGCACATTCAGGTCGTCGCGCCTGATCAGCCTGTTCAGATGCACCCACACGAACGACTGGCCGGGGTCCGAGCCCCAATGACCGAGCAGCCGGCGCTTGATGTGCTCGGGCTTCAGGGGCTCGCGCAGCAGCGGATTCGCGCGCAGGTAGATCATGCCGACCGACAGATAATTGCAGGCTCTCCAGTAGGCGTCGATTCGTGCGAGGAGGTCGGGGTCGAGGGGCGTGGCGAGAGCGGTCGTGCGGGTGACGTCGTCGTTCAATTGCGTCTCCTTGAGAAGTGGGAGGATTGGTCGAGCGTCGTGCGTGCGCGTTCGCGTTCGCGCAAGATCGGATCCCGCGCGCTGTTCAATGATCGGAAACGTGTGTGGCGTTATGTTGGCAAGGACGGGCACGGCGCGCGAATCGGGCGCATCGGGCGCATCGGGCGAATCGGGCGCCGCCCTGAAACATCATAAGGCGGCTTGGGCGTTCTGACAGGCGGGTGCGTCACTCCATCGCCCGATGGCGGAGGTCGTGGTCCATCATAAGTGCCCGGTTGTCTTCCCACATGCCGAAATAGTGGACCATGAAGCTGTCCGGGCGCCGATAGATCCACGGCGTGTTGATGTCGATGAAAGACGACACGTGCACGTCCGGCAGCTCCTCGAATGCGCGAATGAACTGATGCTGATCGCCCTGGCTCGCGTAGACATGTGACTTGTCTTCCAGCCTTGCACACTCATCTATCACGCGTGCAAAGGCGTCGTAGTTTTGCTGATTGCGCTGAAAGCCCATGATGCCGGAATTGAAGCGCCACGTGCCCATATCTCTCGCAAGCACCGTTTGGCGCCCGTGCGTAAAGGGTTCGAGCCGCTGGTTCATGTCGTTGATGAGCACGTCGGCGTCGAGCCAGAACACCCATTGATGGTTCGGCAGGTACTCGCGCAGCAGCGCGGCCTTGAACCAGTTGCCGGAGGTCTTGCCGTCGTTCAGCTGCGCGGGAATATCGCGATGGACGTAGAGCGTGTATCCCTGACGCTCGCAGTAACGCCTGAAGTTCGCCTCCGCGATCCGCCCGTAGCCCGCGACGTTCGGCGTATAGAGCGTGACGATCGCAATCGGGCGGTTCGGCTGGAAAACGCTGTGCGCCGAAGTTTCGCGCACGCCGGTGTCGGTGAGCGTCAGATAGGGCAGGCCCCGCGCGCGGCATTCGTTGATGTGTTCGAGGAGCGCCGTGCGAAACCGCCGATGCTGTTTGTCGTCCTGGATGCTGACGGAGAACGCCGGCCAGTTGGCCCAGACGCTTTGGAGGTTCGACGCAGCCGGAACGACCACGAAGACATCGCCGATGCGGTGCTGAACCGGACACGCGGTGAAGTTGTGCAGCAACCCGGCCTCGCGCTCCGGCAGCACGACCCCGTAACGGCAACGTCCGACGAGATCCGCGACCTTCTCGCGGACCGTCGGCGTGTTGCGGAACATGAGGATGTCCGTCTGCGGCAGATCCGAATCGCTGCAAACGAGCAGCCAGTCACGGCCCGCCATGAGGTCGGTCAGGGGCGTCGAGCGCAGAAGGGCGGCGTTCTCGCTCAGCAGCAGCACGATTTCGTTGGGCTGGGCCTGTTGCAGATGGCGCAGGAGCGTTTCGTACTTGTAGAGCCAGCGCACGGCGTTGTTGCTGCCGGACAGTTCGGACAGGTCGAGCTCGACGTGGCGGTAGCCGTGCTCGCGCGCATAGTGGCGATGATTGACGAGCGCGGCGCGCGCGCGGTCGAACAGAAGGCTGATGACGATCATGGAAGCTGTGAACGAATGGAAATTACGCGAGGACGCACGCCGGGGCGACGCGCCGAAGCCGCTCGAATGAGCGAACCGTCTAGCATCGCCGGAAGAACGATCGGCTCGGATGGGAACGTTCCGAAAACCGCACGCAATACGCCATTTCTCAAGCACTCATAGAATGTCCCGATGACCCGAAAATCCGCTTCCGCGACCGACGCCTTGCAGGGCTTCCATCCCGCCGTCGCCGGCTGGTTCCGTTCGCGCTTTCCCGCCCCGACCGCGGCGCAGGCGCGCGCGTGGCCGCTCGTGCACGCCCGCCGCTCGACGCTCGTCGCCGCGCCGACGGGCTCGGGCAAGACGCTCACCGCCTTTCTCGCCGCCATCGACGAACTCGTGCGCGACGGCATCGCGCTCGGCGGGACACTGCCGGACGAGACGCGCGTCGTGTACGTGTCGCCGCTCAAGGCGCTGTCGAACGACATTCATGTGAATCTGGAGGAACCGCTCGCGGGGATCGCACAGACGCTGCGTGAATCCGGCGTGGGCGCGCCCGAGATTCGCGCGGCCGTGCGCACCGGCGACACGACGCAGCAGGAGCGCAACGCGGTGAAAAAGCGCCCGCCGCATATCCTCGTGACGACGCCCGAATCGCTTTACGTGCTGCTTTCGTCCGATTCGGGCCGCGCGATGCTCTCGACCACGCGCACCGTGATCGTCGATGAAATCCACGCGGTCGCGGGCAGCAAGCGGGGTTCGCACCTGAGCCTTTCGCTCGCGCGGCTCGACGCGCTGTGCGAGGACGCGGGCGGCCAGCGCCCGGTGCGCGTCGGCCTGTCGGCCACGCAAAAGCCGATCGAGCTCGTCGCGAAGTTTCTCGCCGGCGAGGGTAGCGAGGGCGGCGCCTGCGAAATCGTCGACGTGGGCCACGTCCGCGCGCGCGATCTCGCGCTCGACATCCCGCCGATGCCGCTCCAGGCGATCATGTCCAACGACATGTGGGAGCGCGTCTACGACCGGCTCGCGGAGCTCGCCGGGCAGCATCGCACGACGCTCGTTTTCGTCAACACGCGCCGCATGGCGGAGCGCGCGGCGCGGCATCTGACCGAGCGTCTAGGCAAGGAAGCGGTCGCGGCGCATCACGGCAGCCTCGCGCGGGAACATCGGCTGGACGCGGAACAGCGGTTGAAGCGCGGCGAGCTGCGCGTGCTCATCGCTACGGCGTCGCTGGAACTGGGCATCGATATCGGCGAGGTCGATCTCGTCTGCCAGCTCGGTTCGCCGGGGTCGATCGGCGCGTTCCTGCAGCGCGTCGGGCGTTCGGGGCATCACGTCGGCGGCGTGCCTAAAGGACGGCTTTTTCCGACTTCGCGCGACGATCTGATCGAATGCGCAGCGCTGCTCGACTGCGTGCGTCGCGGCGAGCTCGACGCGCTGACGATTCCGCGCGCGCCGCTCGACGTGCTCGCCCAGCAGATCACCGCCGAAGTCGCGTGCCGGGAGTGGGGGGAAGACGAACTCTTCGAGCGCATCACGCGGGCGTATCCGTACGCGACGCTCGACCGCGCGCATTACGAGGCCGTGCTGCGCACGCTCGCCGAAGGCTATACCGGCCGGCAGGGCGTGCGCGGGGCCTACGTGCATCGCGATGCCGTCTCGCGCACGTTGCGCGGCAGGCGCGGCGGCAAGATGACTGCGGTGACCTCGGGCGGCGCCATTCCCGACAACGCCGATTTCGCCGTGATCCTCGAGCCGCAGGGCCTGCAGATCGGCACGGTGAACGAGGATTTCGCCGTCGAGAGTCTCGCGGGCGATATCTTTCAGCTCGGTAATACGTCGTACCGGATCGTGCGCGTGGAAGGCGGGCGCGTACGCGTGGAGAACGCCAATGGCCAGCCGCCGAACATTCCGTTCTGGCTCGGCGAAGCGCCGGGCCGCAGCGACGAGCTGTCTCACGCGATATCGAGGCTGCGCGGCGAGATCGACGTGCGGCTCGCGCAAGGCAGCGTCGACGAAACCGTCGCGTGGCTGGCGGACGCGACGGGCATCGGCATCGAACCGGCGCGGCAGATCGTCGATTATCTGGCGCGCTCGCGTGCCGCGCTCTCGGTGCTGCCGACGCAGGACACGCTCGTCATGGAGCGCTTCTTCGACGAATCCGGCGGCACGCAGCTCGTGATTCACGCGCCGTTCGGCAGCCGTGTGAATCGCGCGTGGGGTCTCGCGCTGCGCAAGCGCTTTTGCCGCACGTTCAACTTCGAATTGCAGGCGGCGGCCACCGAGGATGCGATCGTGCTGTCGCTGACGGGCAGCCACAGCTTCGCGCTCGACGACGTCTGGCGCTATCTGAAATCAGCGACGGCGGAACACGTCCTGATCCAGGCGCTGCTCGACGCGCCGCTTTTCGGCGTGCGCTGGCGCTGGAACGCGACCAACGCGCTCGCGCTGCCGCGCTACAGCGGCGGGCGCAAGGTCGCGCCGCAATTGCAGCGCATGAAAAGCGAGGACCTGCTGGCGGCGGTGTTTCCGGACCAGGTTGCGTGCGCGGAGAACATCGCGGGCGAGCGCGACGTGCCTGCGCATCCGCTCGTCGAGCAGACCATCGACGATTGCCTGCACGACGCGATGGACAGCGACGCGTGGCTCGCGCTTTTGCGACGCATCGAAACGGGCGATGTGCGGCTCGTCACCCGCGAGTTGCCCGCGCCGTCGCCGCTCGCGGCCGAAATTCTGTCGGCGCGTCCCTACGCGTTCCTCGACGATGCGCCGATCGAGGAACGCCGCACGCAGGCCGTGCTCGCGCGCCGCTGGACCGATCCGCGCTCGGCGGACGATCTCGGCGCGCTCGATCCCGAAGCGATCGCGAGCGTGCGCGACGAGGCGTGGCCAGAGGTCACGAGCGCCGATGAAATGCACGAGGCGCTGACGACGCTCGCCTGCATCGCCGAAACCGAAGCGCAGCGCAGTCCCCAATGGCCCGCATGGCTCGAATCGCTGGCGCGCTCCGGCCGCGCGACGCGCCTGAGAGTCGCGGAGCACGACGCGTTGTGGACGCCCGTCGAGCGTCTCGCGTGCGTGCGCGCCGTCTACGGGCACGCGCCGATGCACCCCGCGCTGCACCCGCCGCCCGGCTTCGACGACGCCTGGGCGTCCGACGATGCGCTCGTCGAGATCGTGCGCGCGCGCTTGTCGGGCTTCGGACCGCTGACGGTGCCCGAGATCGCGCGACCGCTCGCGCTGCCCGCTTCGGCGATCGCGCTGGCGTTGACGCGGCTCGAAGCGCAGGGCTACGTGATGCGCGGACGCTTCACGCCGGGCGCTCAGGCCGACGAATGGTGCGAGCGGCATCTGCTCGCGCGGATTCATCGCTATACGGTGCGGCGGCTGCGCCGCGAGATCGAGCCCGTCGAGCGGCAGGATTTCATGCGCTTTCTGCTCGAATGGCAGCGCGTCGCGCCCGAGGCGCAAGGCGAGGGCCGCGACGCGCTGGGTGCCGTGCTGGAACAGCTCGAAGGATTCGAGGCGCCCGCCGTCGCATGGGAGGACGAAATCCTGCCGGCGCGCATTGCCGATTATTCGGGAATCTGGCTCGACGATCTCTGCCGAGCCGGCAAGCTCGTGTGGACGCGCCCGGCGGGACGTTCGCGCGCGTCGGGCGGCCCGGTGCGCGGCACGCCGATCGTGCTGCTGCCGCGCCGTCACCTCGGCGCGTGGAATGCGCTCATGCGCCCGGACGAAGCGCCGCAGCTTTCGTCGCGGGCCGAACGCGTCTTCGATGCGCTGAAAGCCCACGGCGCGATGTTCTTCGACGAGCTTCTCGGCGACGTGCGGCTCCTGCGCACCGAACTCGAAGACGCGCTCGGCGAACTCGTCGCGCTCGGACTCGTCAATGCCGACAGCTTCGCGGGCCTGCGCGCGCTCCTCGCGCCAGCGGCGAAGCGCAACGCGTTCGCGCGTCGTCCGAGGCGCGGCGGGCTCTTTATCGGCGGAATGGACGATGCCGGGCGCTGGGCACTGCTGCGCCGCGCAAAGCAGGACGATACGCGCGAGGAAGGCGATCTCGAGCACGTCGCGCTGACGCTCTTGCGCCGATATGGCGTCGTGTTCTGGCGGCTGCTGGAGCGCGAGGCCGAATGGCTGCCGCCGTGGCGCGATTTGCTGCGCGTCTATCACCGGCTGGAGGCGCGCGGCGAGATCCGCGGCGGGCGTTTCGTCGCCGGGCTCGCGGGCGAGCAGTTCGCGCTGCCCGACGCGGTGCCCCTTTTGCGCGACATGCGCAAACGGCCGAAGGACGGCGCGTTCGTCGCGCTCTCGGCGGTCGATCCGCTCAATCTCGTCGGCACCTTGCTGCCGGGCGAGAAAGTGCCGGCGCTCGCGGGCAATCGCGTGCTGTATCTCGACGGCCTGCCGGTCGGCGCGGTCGTCGCCGGCAAGACACGTTATTTCGGCGATGTCGAAGGAGAAGGGCGCGAGCGCGTGCGGCTCGCGCTCGTCAAACGCTCGGCGCGCTCGCTCGGTACGTCGTTCGGTAGCGGGATGACGGGCACCGGCTTGCCGGTGCGCCATTGACGCAGCGAGGGAGGCGGTCCCTCGCTGAAGGCGACGTCACTTCTTCGCGACGATTCTGGTCGTGAACGGCCCGGTCTGCACGGCCGGCACGTCCTTCACCGGCACGCCCGGATAGTCGACGACACGATTCACGTTCGACGCCGGCCGGAAGCGAAACGACGCCCGCACGCCATCGCGCGCACCGCCGACGATCGTGTGCATCGCCTGCCTGTCGAGTTCGACGCTGTCGGCGAGATCCCTGATTTTGAGGACGGCCATGGATGTTTCCTCCAGAGTGGGGAGTCGTAGTCGAGTATAGACAATCCGGCTTGCCGCACCGGACCGACTCCACGATCCGGCGCGCCATACATCGGACGGCAAACGCCAATGGCGGCGAAAGGCGCGAGCCTTCTGCCGCAAAGACGTTCGCCTCTAGCGAATGCGAAAGCCGTGCCAAAGCGCGATGTAACGCCAAAAATCGCGTAAGACCATGATTTGCCGACGTTTTATTCGACGCCGCCGGCATTGGGGAGGCTGATTAAGCGCGGGATCTGCCTGCGCCGCGCCGACACTCGCCGCCGATATGTCGGTCTCCGAACGACATGTGCGCGACGCCGCGCATGATCGCAAACGCCATTTGCGAAAGCGTCAGGCGAAGGCTAGTATCGAACGAGCACCGGGGTTTTGTTACGACAAGTAAGTTCGATCGATTCGGAGCCGCATCGCGACGCACAGATGACAAGTTTTGCGCAAGCGATTCGTACTTATCGGGGCGACGGCGGGTCGCGCGACGAGTTCTTTGCGGGAGTGGACGGCGCATTGGCGACCGAGCAGACTCCGGCAAAGCGGCTCATGGAGATCCTCGACGAGGAGCACGCGGCGCGACCCTTGCCGCCCGACATTTATGCGGCTATCCGCCGCCGCATCGAGCACGCGGCGCGCATGCACCCGGAAGCCGATTCCCCCACGGGCCCCGCGAGCCGCGACGAGACGCGTCTGCAAACATCACCGGGCTTTGCGCCGCCGCCGTCGCGCGATCCGAGCAGCGGCACCGGCAGCCAGGCGACGCAGGTGATCGCCGATCACGATCAGCAGATGAAAGGCGTCGGCGACACGCTCAACAGCCGCTTCGTGCTCGAAGAATGTCTCGGCATCGGCGGGATGGGCACCGTCTACAAGGCGCTCGACCTGCGCAAGCTGGAAGCGTCGGACCGGCGGCCGTATGTCGCGATCAAGGTGCTCAATCTCCAGTTCCGCGGCAATCCGAAATCGCTGATCGCGCTGCAGCGTGAAGCGCGCAAGGCCCAACAGCTCGCGCACCGGAACATCGTCACCGTATACGACTTCGATCGCGACGGCCAGATCGTCTATCTGACGATGGAATATCTCTCCGGCCAGCCGCTGTCCCGATTGCTTCGGAACCCGAATTTCAAGGGCATGCCGTTCTCCGAGGTCTTCCCGATCTTCAAGGGCATGGGCAACGCGCTCGCCTACGCGCACGAGCGCGGATTCGTTCATTGCGATTTCAAGCCGCCCAACGTGTTTCTGACGGACACGTCGGAAGTGAAGGTGATCGACTTCGGCATTTCGCGCGTCATTCAACGGCCCGAGGAAGAGACCGAGGCGACCGTGTTCGATCCCGGCAGCCTCGGCGCGATGACGCCCGCGTACGCGAGCCCGGAAATGATGGAGCATCGCGAACCTGATCCGCGTGACGATATCTATGCGCTCGGCTGCATCACCTATGAACTGCTGACGGGCAAACACCCGTTCGACCGCGTGCCCGCGCTGCAGGCGAAGAGCGCGGGCATGAAGCCGCAGCGCCCCGAGCATCTCGGCAACAGGCAGTGGAAGGCGCTGAAGGCCGCGCTCGCGTTCGAGCGCGAGGCGCGCACGCCGAGCGTCGTGCAATTCCTCGAAGAGATCGCCGAGGAGCACGCCGGCCCGACCACGGGCCGCAAGGCGAAGAAGGGCGGCGCGCCGAAGCTCGCGATCGGCGCGGCGGCGGTCGTGGCGGCGTTGATCGCGGGGGCGGGCTACTACTTCTACGAGCAGTCGGGCGCAGGCGAGGAAGCCGCGCGCGAAGCGCCGTCACGGTCGTCCGAGGGCAGCGCCACGGGCGCGGTGACGCCGCACGCGCCCGAGACCGCGGCGCCGGCTTCCAGCGTGGCGGTCACGCCCGCCGTGCCGCCGACGCCCGTTCCCCAGCTCACGATGGCGGCCGTCACGCCTGTGCTCGCGAGCGTGCCGTGTTCGGCGCTCGTCGCGTCGGTGCACGATCAGACCGTCGACGTGCAGGGCTTCGTGTCGCAGAAGTTCGGTCTCGCGCGCCTGAAAGAGGCGCTCGGCCGCGTGCCAGGCGTGAAGACCACGAACTTCGGCGTGCAGCAGGTCGCCGACGACAAATGCGACCTGCTCAAGGTGTTCGGCCCGTTCTGGACGGCCAACCGGCAGTCGGGCAGGCCGGCGTCGGTGCATACGCGTTCGCGCGCGACGCGCCTCACCGAAGGCGATCCGCTGATCGTCGATCTGATGACGCCCGCGTTCGAGTCCTACGTCAGCGTCGACTACTACATGCTTGATGGCAGCGTCGTGCATCTGGTGCCCAATTCGCGCTCGCGCGACAACCAGGCGCCGGCGAACTACACGGCGACCATCGGCACGATGGGCGACTGGGTCGTCGGCAAGCCGTTCGGCTCGGAGATGATCGTGCTGACGGTCGCGCCCGCGCCGCTCTTCGACTCGGCGCGCCCCGACAGCGAGGCGAAGCCCGAATATCTGCGCGCCGTAGAAAAGCGCCTCTCCGCGCTCGCGGGCAAGTACGGCCGCGACCGCGTGGCCGTCGATATTTTCCAGATCACGACGCAGGCCAGGAAATAACAGCGGCTCAGGGCTTGATCGCGGAGGCCAGCACGCAAGGCATCGGGATGAGCAGCTCGCCGTGCGCCGTGTAGGCCTTCACGCGCGTTTTCACTTCCTGCTCGATCGCGGCGAGCGCGCTCCTCGACTGCGCGCGCAGCAGCGCCGCCATGCGCACGCCGCCGTGCATCAATCCGTCGAGCGGCGTTTCGGGCAGCACGAGATGCCAGGTCTGCTCGACTTCGACGGCGCGCGCATCGACAAAGCCCGCTTCGGTCAGCACGCGCACGCATTCGCCGGGATCGCTGAAACGGAAGAAAGGCGGCGCGGGCGGCATGCCGACATCGGGCTTGCCGTGAAGCTGGATCGCGTCGAGCACCATGCCGAAGCCGACCGCACGCTCAGGCAGCGCCCACGCCGTGAACGCGACGCGGCCGCCCGCGCGCAGCACGCGCGCCGCTTCGCCGAGTGCGCGTTCGGGCTCGGGAAAATGCAGCATGCCGAAGCTGATCCCGACGGCATCGACGCTTTCGTCGTCGAACGGGAGATGGGCCGCGTCGGCGATCTGAAATTCGATCTCGGGATGAAGCTGGCGCGCATGCGCGATCATCGACGCGGAGAAATCGACGGCCGCCGCGGTCGCGCCGCGCTCGATCGCCGCCGCGGCGAGATAGCCGGGGCCCGCGGCGACATCGAGCATGCGCGTACCCGGACCGACTGCGAGCGCATCGAGCAGCGCGGGATGCGACTGAACGGTCAGCCTTCCAAAGTAATCCTCGTACGAGGGGACAACATGCTCCCAGCCGTTCTTCTCGAACGCCGCGAATTCATCGAATTGCATGACGCACCTCCGCTCGCCGCGCACGCGGCTTGCCATTGCCGGAGGCCGGGCCTCGTCAAGGACGCGCGAGGCTAGGTCTTGGGCTTCTCGATTGAAGCTTTCAGTTCCCTCAGGGCGTCTTCCATTCGCTTGCTCACGAGCGCATAGGCTTCCGCCTGGGTCTGCTGAGTGGTGCGCGCGATGTCCTGCATGTCGGCGAGTGCGTTGTGCAGCGCGCGTTGCACGACTTCATTGGCATTGAACGGAGGTTGAGTCGACGTGTTGGCGAGTTGTTTTGCGATGGTTTCCAGATCGCTCAAAGTCCGGCGCAGTATTTCGACCTGTTTGTCGCGCAGCGCTTCCATGCCGCCGAACGCGACGCGGTTGGTCGCCGCGAGCGCTTCGACGTCCTTGCGCCGCGATTCCATGATCGCGGTGACATCGAACCCTGGAAGCTGGTACTGCTGGAACATGGCGGCAAACTGGCTGAACGGGTCGCTGAAATTTTGATTCATCGTGCCTCCCCAGGATTCTGTCGGTCGAATGCGAGCCATTCTTGCGGGCAAAGGCGAGGATGGCCCGAGCAGCATGCGCCGTCCGCGAAATCATGCCAACCTGCAGCCGGCACCTGATACTACCAATATAAGCGTTGGAAACGGGCAAGGGAAAACACCAGAACGGGCGTTTTCTTGCGCAGCCCGGCGCGCGTGACGAGGCGGCGCAGCGGAGTACTGGCGAGGTTGATACAGGTCAAGCCATGCCGAGCCGCGCAAACGACCATGAATCATGGCGGCGCGACATCGACACGAGCGCGATGCGGTGAGTCGGGCCGGCGCCGCCCGACGGCCGGGAGAACATCATGATCAGGGGTGAAGGGCGCATTGTCGCGGCCTTGGGCGCCGTGTTCGTGACGCTGGGCGGCATCGATGCGGCGCTGCGCGGCCTGCTCTTCGACGAGACGGCCGTGATGTACTACGGCGTGCTCGCAATTCTCATCGGGGCTGCGTCGTTCGTCGTGATGCTTACGCCGTTGCCGGGCGACGAGCCCTGAGATTGCGCGTTCAGATCAGCCTCCCTCTTCGCCGGCGAAAACGCCGTGCTCCGCCTTGATCTGTTCGCGGTCGATGCACTGCACGTGCCAGCGTCCGGTGCTCTTCGTCGCCGCGCCGTCCGCATACCACAGCACGCGCCCCGCGAGACCTTCGCTCGGACCATCCGGTGCGTCGACGTCGAGGCGCTCCAGCACGCAGATCGGGTCGCCGACTTTCTGGCCGCAAATCATCGTGCCGTTCTTTCCCGAACGCAGGCCGCCCCAGTCCGGCACTTCCACCGCCTGGTGACCCTCGCGCGACCAGCGGCGGGTTTCCTTGTCGAGCCACAGGATGGCGAAAGCCGCCGATTGAGCGCCTTCGAAGCCATCCAGCTTGACCGTGATACGCATGTCATCCTCCATGAAACGATTCGATGGACGAGACGCTCAGCGCTTTCGCGCTGGCCATGAGCGCCGTCGGTTGAATGGCGGCTTGCACCGCGCGTATTGTTGAGGCGTTACAGCGCGGTCTGCGGAGACCGCGATCAAGGTTCGAACTGCGCGCGGCGGATAAGTTTTAAGCGCGGCGCATGTAATGGGTTCCATCGCCGAGGCGCTCTGAAACTTGCTGTGCCGCAACAGCAAAGACAGTCGAACCGATAAAGCAAGACCGATGCCGAAACATGTTCGCCGCGCACTTTCACATCGGCACTGCATGGGTTGAGTTTAGTACGACAATCTGACGCTTTGGAGACAAGCATCGGAGGCATATCGACGCATGTGGGCCTGAGTCCAACTCGATGAATGCGGCGCATCATCGGGCGATTGGGGGCTAGAACGACGCTCGTTGGTCGTGCACATGTGCACCACGTCGGCCTCGCGCGCCCCACGGCGACGCCGACACACGCGCTGCGCCGATGCGCGCTAAAACAAAAGCGCTGCGCTGCAATATCGAACGGCATGCATGCAGTAGCAACGAACTCAGGAGACGTATCCATGCGCGCAATGGTTTTCGACGGCAATGCCCCCGTTTTACAGATGCTCGACCTGCCGGATCCCACGCCGCATGCAGGCGAACTGCTCATCGACGTCCATGCGTGCGGCGTGTGTCGAACGGATCTGCATGTCATCGACGGCGAGCTCGCGCATCCGAAGCGGCCGGTGATTCCGGGGCACGAGATCGTCGGGACGGTCGCGCGACTCGGCGACGGCGTGACGGGCTTCGCGCCCGGCGATCGCGTGGGCGTGCCGTGGCTGGGTCACACGTGCGGACATTGCCGCTACTGCACAGCGGGCCGCGAGAATTTATGCGATACACACGGCTTCACGGGCTATACGATCGACGGCGGTTATGCGGACCGCGTCGTCGCAGATGCACGTTACTGCCTGCATCTGCCGCAGCGATATTCGGATGTCGAAGCGGCGCCGCTCTTGTGCGCGGGACTCATCGGCTATCGCACGCTCGCGATGGCGGGCGATGCGCAGCGCATCGGCATCTATGGCTTCGGCGCGGCCGCGCATATCGTCGCGCAGGTGGCGAACCATGAGGGTCGCTCGGTCTATGCGTTCACGCGTCCCGGCGATACCGCCGCGCAACGGCTCGCGCTCACTCTGAAGGCGCATTGGGCGGGCGGCAGCGACGAAACGCCGCCCGACGAACTCGACGCCGCGCTCATCTTCGCGCCGGCCGGCGCGCTCGTGCCGGCGGCGCTCAAGGCGGTCGCGAAGGGTGGCGCCGTGGTGTGCGGCGGCATCCACATGAGCGACATTCCTGCATTTCCGTACGACCTGCTCTGGGGCGAGCGCCGCGTCATGTCGGTGGCGAATCTCACGCGCGAGGACGGGCGCGCGTTCATGGACATCGCCGGGCAGTTTCATCTGGATCTGCACACGACACCTTATCCGCTCGGCGAAGCCAACCGCGCGCTCGCCGATCTTCGCGAAGGCAGGCTCACGGGCGCGGCGGTGCTGACGGTCCGCGCGTAGTCCGGGAAAATCGACGAACGTTCGTCAGTGGTGTTCGAGCATCGTGCGATCGACGATGCGCACTTGCCGCCCGTTGAGACCGATCGCGCCCTCGCGTTGCAGCTTCGACAGCATGCGGCTCACGGTTTCCAGTTCGAGTCCGAGATAGCTGCCGATGTCCGAACGCGTCATCGGCAGGATCAGTTCGTTCGCATGTTCGCGGGCTGGAGCAGTGCACGCGTCGAGGCGCTCGGAGAAATCGAGCAGGAACGCGGCGACGCGCTCGCGCGCGGGCATCGTGCCGAGCATCAGCGCGAGACGCGACGCGCGCACGATTTCCGCGCTCATGATCGCGAGCAGCTCGTGCTGCATGGCCGCGTACTCGCGGCACAGGGGTTCGAGTATGCCGACCGGCATGATCCGCACGACGCTTGGCTCGAGCGCGATGGCGTCGCTTTCGTGCCGCCCCGTGCACACCCCGTCGAGGCCGAGCGTTTCATTCGCGAAGTGAAAACCCGTGACCTGCGTGTGCGGAGCGCTGTCGTCGCTGACGCTGGGATACGTCGCGACGGCCTTGAAGCAGCCGCCTTGCACCGTATAGAGGCTGCGCAGCGGCTCGCCCGTGCAATAAAGCGCGTCGCCGCGCTCGACGGTACGGGTCGGAAACGGAATGGCGTCGGTGTCCGAGAAGCGGACGTGCAGCGTCGGCGCGGCGCGCCTGACCGAGGCGTCTGGGTGGATCGACGGTTCCATGACGGGTTTCCTCCTACAGACTCAGTATGGTTCACGGATGAAGGAAAGGAAAACCCGGTGCGTCTGCGGCGCGACGTTCAGAATTCGACGTCCAGTTCGTCGATCTCTTCGGCTTCCTGCTGCGCATCGGCGATCCACTGGCGCATTTCCGGCATGGCGAGAATGCGCTCGCCGTACGCGACGATATCGGCGTCGAGCTTTACGTCGTAGGTGACGAAGCGCGTGACGACCGGCGCGAACATCGCATCCGCGCACGTGCGTTCGCCGAAAAGATACGGACCGCCGTATTGCGCGAGACACTCGTGCCAGATGGTCACGATGCGCTCGATGTCGGTCTGCGCGCGCGCCCACACCTTGAAGCCGGGAAAGTGCGCCTTGAGGTTCATCGGCAAGGCGGAGCGCAATGCGGCGAAGCCCGAATGCATCTCGCCGCAGATCGCCCGGCAATGCGCGCGCTCGGCACGTTCCTTCGGCAGCAGGCGGGCGCCGGGGCGCACTTCGTTCAGATACTCGCCGATCGCGAGGGTGTCCCAGACCTTGATGCCATCGTGAAAGAGACACGGAACGAGAATCGATGGCGAGAGCAGCAGCAGCTCGGCGCGCGCGCCGGGATCGTCCGCGGGCATCACGACTTCCTCGAACGGCAGTCCGCTGAACTTCGTGAGCAGCCAGCCGCGCAGCGACCAGGACGAATAGTTCTTGCTGCTGATGGTAAGCGTGGCGTTCGCCATGAGGTTCTCCTCGCGCGTCGTGCACCAAGACGGATCGAGCGCGGCGCGTGCGGGCACCGAAAGGCGGCAAAACGCGCTCGTGAACGGTAGCGGTGCAAAGGGTATGCCAGTCGCTCGGTCGGGTGAGCCGTCGCCACGGTCGACTGGCATACGTATTGCCTTGTTTCGTTGCTCCAATTCGACGCATGCGCGGCCCGCGTGCAAGAGAGATGAATCCCTTTGCTTACGCGGGCTATCAGGCCTGGTCCGATTCGATGCTGCCGATACGCCACGCCGCCTCGCTCGCGGGCGGCGCGCTGCGGGTCTGGAAGGAGATCGGCGCAACGCCGCAAGGCCGCGGCCTTAACGCGATCTGCGAACTGATCGAGCTTGCCGGACTCACGCACGCGCGGCCGGCGTTCGGTATTGCGGAAGTGGACGTCGAAGGCCAGCCGATGCGCGTCGTGGAAGAGGTGACGGCGCGCACGCCGTTCTGCGACCTGCTGCATTTCCGCAAGGCCGATGTGGCCGTTGCGCAGCCCCGCGTGCTGCTCATCGCGCCGATGTCGGGCCACTTCGCGACGTTGCTGCGCGGCACCGTGCGCACGATGCTCGCCGACCACGACGTCTATATCACCGACTGGCGCAATCCGCGCGACGTGTCTCTGATGCACGGCCGCTTCGGCTTCGACGAGTACGTGCAGCACATCATCGACTTCATCGAAACGATCGGGCCGGGCGCGCATCTGCTCGCGGTGTGTCAGCCGACCGTCGCGGCGCTCTCGGCGGTCGCACTGATGGCCGAGGACCGGCATCCCGCTGAGCCGGCGAGCATGACGCTGATGGCCGGTCCGATCGACACCCGCGTGAATCCCACGCGCGTAAACGAGCTCGCGAAGAGCAAGCCGATCGAATGGTTCGAGCGCAACCTGATCGGGATGGTGCCGTTCGGCTTCGCGGGCGCGATGCGGCGCGTCTATCCCGGCTTCATGCAACTGGGCGCGTTCATGTCGATGAATCTCGCGCGCCACCTCGAATCGTTCGAGGAGATGCATCGTCAGCGCGCGAAGGGCGATCCCGCTCAGGCCGACGTGATCCGTGTTTTCTACGAGGAATACTTCGCGACGATGGACCTCACCGCGGAGTTCTATCTGGAGACCGTCGATACGGTGTTTCAGCGGCACGCGTTGCCGTTGAAGCAACTCGAAGTGCGCGGCCGCAAGGTCGATCCGTCGGCGATCCGGCGCACTGCGCTCTTCACCGTCGAGGGCGAGCGCGACGACATCTGCGCAGTCGGCCAGACGCTCGCCGCGCAGGATCTGTGCGACAAGCTGCGGCCGTACCTGAAGGCGCATCACGTGCAGACGGGCGTCGGGCACTACGGCGTATTCAACGGCAAGCGCTGGGAGCGGCAGATTTATCCGCGCATCCGCGCGTTGATCCACGACAACGAGCCGAGTCCCGCCGGCGTCAACGCGCGCGCGCAGCCGATGGTCCCGTTGCAGGCGATCGCACCGCTCGCGCGCGAATCGACGGTCGTCGAGGAGCAGGCGCAAGCGGCGAAAGAGGGCGGCGCGAAGCAGGCAATCGCCGATCCCGACGACGCACACGCCACGAAATAGCGTCAGCTCGCCGCCGCGCCGGAAAGCGGCAGCACGATGCGCGATTCCGCTCCGCCGCCTTCGCGTGCGCGCAGCTCGAGCGTGCCGCCATGCAGCCGCGCGATGCGCTCGACGATCGCGAGACCGAGGCCCGTGCCTTTCGGCTGGCCTTCGCCGCCACCGCGTTTGAACGGTTGCTTGAGCGCTTCCGGATCCTGTTCGCCGAGTCCCTTGCCGCGATCCGCGATCACGATGCACGCGGCATTCGCCCGCGCGTCGGTCCACGTGCGCACTTCCAGCCCGGTCACGCCGTACAGCACCGCGTTCTGCATCAGGTTCATGAGCATGCGCAACATGCTGATCGGGCGAAACGGGAACGGTTCGATGTGGCCGAGATCGAGCGCGAACTCGTGTCCCAGTCCCGCGAAATCGGCAGCGAGACTGGCGATCAGCGCATTCAGATCACCGACGATGGGCGTCTCCTTCGCGCCGCTGCCCGCGTAATCCATGAACTGCTGAAGAATCGTGTCGATGGTGTCGAGATAGCCCTCCGCCGATGCCGCGAACGCCGCATCCTTCGCAGGCACGGAGGACATCGCCATGGCGAGGCGCAGCTTGGTCATCGGCGTGCGGATGTCGTGCGAGATGCCTGCGAGCATCAGCGCGCGCGTCGCTTCGGCTTCCTTCAGCGCGGCCGTCATGCGGTTGAACGCGCCGCTCACTTGCGCGATTTCGGTGGGGCCGTCCGTCGGCAGGACGCCCGGCTCGCCGCCCGCGGAAACGAGCCGCGCGGCATCGGCGAGATGCGCGAGCGGGCGGTTCAGGTGGCGCTGGATCACATAGGCCGTCGCGAACGCGAGCGCGCCGAGTCCAAGCGACAGAAGGAGGGCGGTCACGAGGCCGTCGTCGTGTGCCGCTTCGGGCACCGGCAACGCAAGCCAGCGCGGCTCGCCCGACAGATGCGCGCGGATCCACAAGCGTTGCTGGCCGTCGTCGGCCGTTTCGCCGCCTTGCCAGCGCACGAGCATGCCGGCGGGCAAGTGCTGCCGCAGGCTCTCGATGAACGTCTGACGCTGATACGTTTGATAGAAGCGCAAGCGCGATCCCGGCGCCGTCTCGTGCGCGCCGGCGGGCAAGTCGCGGCGCAGGTCGAGGTGCGCGGCGACTGTTTGCGCGGCGTCGGGTGGCGTTGTTTGCAAAAGCGTGTCGAGCGTGACGATGTAGCTTGCGAACGTCGCCGCCGCCCGCTCGATGCGCGGCGTCTGGATGAAGTGCAGCAGCACCGCGATCGCGCATACCTGGCTCACGGCGACGAGCGCGACCAGCAACAGGATGTTGCGCGCGAAGAGCGAGCGCGGCACGAAATGGACGCGACGCACGGCGCTCACGATTCGATTTCGGCGAGCAGCATGTAGCCGACGCCCCAGACGGTCTTGATGAAGCGCGGCTTGCCCGGGTCTTCCTCGACGATCTGACGCAGCCGCAGCACCTGCACGTCGATGCTGCGATCGAGCGCATCGTGATCGCGGCCGCGCGTGCGGGCGATGAGGTTGTCGCGGCTCACCGCGCGGTTCGGCGACGAGCCGAGCGCATGGAGCAACTGCATCTGCGCCGAATGGATATCGAACGGCTCGCCGTTGCGATAGAGCTTTTGCCTCGCGAGATCGAGGCGGAATTCGCCGAAGCGGACGACCTGCTGCGTGTGCGTCGGATCGCCGGCGGCGATTTTCTGGCGGCGCAGCAGCGCGCGCACGCGAGCGACGAGTTCTTGCGGCAGGAAGGGTTTGGCGAGGTAATCGTCGGCGCCGGTTTCGAGGCCGATCACCTTGTCGACCGGATCGCCCTTGGCCGTGAGCATCAGGATAGGCAGCGTCTGGCCTTCGGCGCGCAGGCGCTTGCAGACCGAGAGGCCGTCTTCGGGCTCCATCATCCAGTCGAGCACGAGCAGGTCGTAAGGCTCGCGCTGAAGGTAGCGGTCGAGCCGCTTGCCGTTCTCGACGACGCGGACCTCGAACCCCTGCGTACTCAGAAAACGCTGCAGCATGTTGCGCAACTCGGCTTCGTCGTCGAGCACGATGATCTTCGGCAGGGTTTCCATGGATGCTCCCGGATCAGCGTTGCGTGGCGTGCTCGCGCATGAAGGCTTCGATCTGCGGCAGCGTCACGTAGCCGTTCTTCTGTGTGTCGATCTCATCGAAGTGCCTGGCCACCATCGGCATGCCGGCCGACGCCTGCTCGCGCGTGAGCTTGCCGTCGTGCGTCGTGTTCGCGCTCGAGAAGCGGGTCTGCAACTGCCCGAGCGCGTGTTCCACGCGCGGACTCGCGCCCATCGGCTGGGTCGCGGTTTGCGCGAACGCGGCGCACGCCACGCATGCCGCAAGCATGACAAGAATTTTTCGCATGGCTTTCTCCCTGGCCGGATACGAATGAACGTCGACGGTGATGCCATTCTATTGAGCCGCACGGCGAACGCAATCTCACGGATGCTACGAATCATGTCGCCGGATTTCATGCGCGGATCCGCACGCTTTTGCCGACATGCGGCGACATAAGTTACGGCTCACGCTTGGCGCGACGCTTCGCTATCGTTCTCATCGCCGGCAGACGTGTTTCGTTCACGCTGCCGAATTCCATGTTCCACGATGCATGAGGACTTCACCATGAACATCCGTTTGCTTAGCGTCTCCGCCGTTGCCGCCATCAGCCTGACCTGCGCCAAAACCGCAGCGGCTGGAACGAGCGTGCAGGTTTCCTATGTCGCGCCGGCCGTCGTCTACGCGCCGCCGCCGCGTCCGGTGTACTACTACGCGCCGCCGCCGAGGCCGCCTTATTACTACGTGCCCGCGCGCACCGTAGTCGTCGCGCCCGTGGCGGTCGCCGTGCCTCCGCCTCCGCCGAGGCCGGTCGTCGTGGTGTCGCCGTATGTGGTCCCGCCGTCCGTCAGGATCACGTATGCGCAACCGGTGCTCGCGACGCCCGTCGTCGTGATGCATTGACCGATGCCACGCTCGCGTTTGCGTAATCCGGTGGCAGGAGCATAGTGCATCCCGGCCGCGCCCAATGCGTACTGCAATATGCAACCGATATGCAGCGATACGCGGCGATGCAATGCGCGCCTGCCTCCTATACTGAATGAACCGCGTCGACCCGATGGGCCGATGCGGCGGCGACCCGGCGCTTCGCGCCGTTTCATGGCGTTCCAACAGGAGGATCGAGCCATGCTATTCATCGTCAACTGGACTGCGCAGCCCGAGGTCGAACGCCAGGCGGCCGAGCGATTCATTCAAACCCGCGGCGCGCCGCCCGAGGGCATCAAGCTGCTTGGACGCTGGCATGCGATCGGCTCCATCTGGGGCGTCGCCGTATGCGAATGCGACGACATCGAGCCGCTCGCGTGCTGGGCGCACGAGTGGGCCGATCTGTTCATGTTCGACATCAAACCGGCGATCACCGACGAGCAGGTCGGCAAAATGCTGTTGGAATATGCGCAGCGACAGTAGACGAACACGCCGGCCGATTCGTCGTACGAACAGCGATGCACAGGCCGGTGAGTCAGGGTTTGTTTGGCTGGCAGCGGAACGGACAATGCGTCACTATCACAAACGTACTAGTTAGTTCAAATCTGAGCGCCGTTCGCGATCCTGCATTGTTGCCGCAAGAATGGCGCCTTCAAGGAGCGAAGCGTGACCCAATCCCCTACGAAAGAACCGTGCGTGATATCGGTTGCCATTACCGGCTCGGTCCCCCGCAAGAAGGACAATCCCGCCGTGCCGATCACGATCGCCGAACAGATCGAGAGTACGCATGAGGCGTATGAAGCGGGCGCGACGCTCGTGCATCTGCATGTGCGCGATGAAGATGAACGCTCCAGCTCGGACCGGCATCGGTTTGCGGACTTGCAGGAGGGCATCCGCAAGCATTGCCCGGACATCATCATCCAGTTTTCGACGGGCGGGCGCGGACGCTCGTTCGAGCAGCGCGGCGCGATGCTCGACTTGAAGCCTGACATGGCGTCGCTGGCGACGGGCTCGGTCAATTTTCCGACGATCGTCTACGAGAATCCGCCCGACTTCGTACGCTCGCTCGCGCAGATGATGCTCGATCACAATGTGAAGCCCGAGATCGAGATTTTCGATCTGGCGATGCTCTATAACACCGTCGATCTGGTGAATCAGGGCTTGTTGAAGTCACCCGTGCACGTTCAGTTCGTGCTTGGCGTGAAGAACGCCTTGCCCGCGCGGCTCGAGATTCTCGAATTCGAAGTCGAGCAGTTGAAGAAGAACTTGCCCGATGCGACGTGGACCGCTGCGGGCATCGGGCGTCATCAGCTCGAAGTGAATCACTGGACGCTGCAGTTGGGCGGGCACTGTCGCACGGGGCTGGAAGACAACGTGCGCTGGGACAAGGACACGCTCGCGAAAAGCAATGCGCAATTGGTGAGTCGGGTGGCGTCGCTGTGCGCGGAGTATGGAAGGCCGGTGGCGACGGCGCAGGAGGCGCGGAAGTTGTTGTCGATTTGAGTGTTGTCCATGCGGGTCGAGGCGCGCCGTCGGGAAACCACGGCGCGCTTTTTGTTTGTCTTTTCACCTGCGCGGATCGTGACGCCGCCGATGCGGGTACGCGTCTGCATGTCCATTGGCGACGACGCGACCAGCGTCCTGCCCGCGCTTTCATCGATGGCCGACGCAGCTTCCCCGCCAGCGATCCCGCGCCCGAGGGCTCCGACGCATCGACGTGCGGATCGAGCAAAGTCGGCTCCGCTTAGCCTTCTGCGCAGCACGAAACCCGAACGTACAACCGAAATAAAATTCGTTGATATGTAAGCGACTCGGCACAACCGTTTCCCACTGCTGAATATTTCGACGCATGATGGGCGCGTTCAGCTTGACGGAGACA